>NZ_JBHIOT010000022.1:0-145789 GCF_042195745.1 Bartonella sp. AP7XZML | reverse complement strand
CCAAACCGCACCAACAATGCCGCCCGCGCCCCCTCCGGCAATAAGGAAATGTGATACTCCCAAACCGGCTTGGTTTTGCCTAATGTTTGGCGAAACAATTGTCTATTCAAACGCCATTTCTTAAGCGCGAGATTGTTGAGACCGATCTTTGTTTTCGGCAACCCTGGCAAAGCTGCTTCAGCCAATTCGGCAATAGTAAACCATTCCTTCATGGCTGCCCCCTTTTAATGCGAACCGGCGTTGCGCGCATGGCTTTCAATCGCGCTGCAATCTCCCGCTGTTCCTGCTGCAACCGTGCAATTTCTGCTAACCGCGCCTCATCCCCTTGCAACAGCAACAATCCATCTTCACTCACCACCTCATCCCAGAGCCAAAATGCCTCTGTCGCCCGCACAAATGCCTTAAACCGTGGCAGGGAAATATCCACCTGCTTACTTTCCGCAACATAAGCATCCAAACTGGCCTTACTTAAACACCCAATCCCTAAATAATGCGCCATACGCTCCGCAATCACACTGCGCTCATGCCGGCATTCTCTCAAAGCCCGCGCCATCGCACGCTTAATGCGTGAGCGAAACCGCCCTAAATCAATCTGCGCAACGGGTTCACGACAGGGAAAAACCGGCTTTTGGAAAAAATCAAGCTGCCCGCAACCATGCCTCTTCATGACAGCACCTCCCCCGATTGCTTGTTCAAATAATCATAAAACCGCGCCTTTGTCTGCGCATCTGCCCTCTGCCAAACACCCAATAACTGGGCAAAAATCCGTTCCTGTTCATTAATTTGCGGCGGCGTATTAACGCCATTGACCAAATCAACAGCCCGCCTCAAATCCCCATCAACCTGTTGGAGCGCAATCGCCACCCGCCGTTGCGCAACCGGCTCCATCTTCGCCAACTTCAACAATTGCGCTTGATTATCCGCCAATGCCGTCCCCCGCAAAACCGACCGCAACTCCGGCTGTAAATGTTGGGCAATACAGTTAAGACGTTTTACAACATCTTGAGAGAAACCAATGCGGTCCGCCACATGTTTAGCAAAAGATAAAGTTCTCCTCTTGCCATCTTCTCCCTCCATTTGAGCAATAGGGTCAACTTGACCCAATTGCTTTAAATGTGCATCACCACCGATCAAAGGTGCAACTTGCACCTTTGATTTTTCATCCCCTTCACACCCAGTTTCATGGTGCTCTGAAGAACTATCATTTGGCAAAGGGTAAACTTTACCCTTTGCCACTTTGTCCTTTGTATATTGATTACCACCGATCAAAGGGTAATGTTTACCCTTTGATTTTCTGTCGCCACCAACCTTAATTTCCCCATACTTCTTTTCCCACAATTCGCGGTAAGTCTGCACAAACAAGGCACGGTCAATTACAGACAATTCATTGCGAAACAAATTCTCTGCTACTTCTAAAAGCGCAGCATTGTCCTTATCCGCCTGCACCACAACCGCATCAATGTCACTATAGCCCAAAAGCTCAGCAGCACGAAGCCGATGCGCACCAGCAATAAGCGTATAATTACCCTCTTTAGCATTGGGCGTATGGCGCACCGTAATGGGATTCATCAATCCCTCCCGCGCCATTGATTGTGCAAGTGCCTTGGCATGCTCATCATCTACAGGGCGTATACGCTCCGGCACCACAATCACATCAAGAGCAAGCTTTTGAAACTGTGCCATCACGCCCCCGCCTTTCTGATCTCTTTAAAGAACAAATCCATCGCACGCCCTGCCCATCTTCGATAAGCTTTCGCAAAAACGGGTTCTTCCAAACGCCGGTTAATCACTTGCAAAGCAAGAAAGATAGCAGTCTGCTTCCGTACTTGCATGGCAACAATACGCCGCCGCGGCACCTCAAACTGATAATGCAAAATATGAATAGCAATCTGCCGTGCTAATATCGCATCAAATAAGCCATGCGGGGGGTCAATAACATACCGTATCGGTATATGTCGAAAGCCTCCACTCACTGCTTTTAAAGAACAGGAAAGCATCATTTGTAATCGCTCAGCTTCTGAATAAGGATTAAAAATTTCTCTTTTTGCCTCTGGCATCCATAAATTATAAGCTGCAACCATAACCATCCCCCATTAGTAAAATCCGCTTACCACCTATGGAAAACAAAACTACCCAAACGGCTGTTCTATGACGCAACTCTATGCAATTTATCTTGCCCATTTCGTATTGATCTTTAGACATTGATAAACCTTTTCATCTTATGGTAATAAATTCATGGCAAATGCGCAAAAACGCAAAGCCGTGTAACGAAGTTCAAGCAGCATTACCGCGCAATGCGGCCTGTGTTACCGAATCTGTATTGGCATGTTTTGCTGCTTTAAAAATGCGACGGCGACTTTTGGGGTAGCGGTCGCTAAAAACCTGCTCGACGGGCAAACCGATAAAATCGGCAATAGCGCGTTCGGCTTTCTCGTTAGACCGTGTCCAAATGTGTTGAACACTGGATGACGATAGTTGATAAGCTTTCGCGAGCTCCGCCAAGGTCATGTTACGGCGGCGTAGCTCAGCTAAAATACTATGGCGATCCCAAACTTGTGTGGTTGTCATAACTTCGCTCCTGCTTCAAACGGATGCTCCCACATCCGTTTTTTGTGGGATTAATTGTAAAATATCTGCCCTCTATATCGGGCGGTAATAATAGGTATATGCCAAATATCTGTCTTTGTAAACAGTTTTTTGTCATTTGGAGTGATTTTTTTTGGCACGCCCTGAAAAAGAACCTAAAACAGAACTTGCAAAACGCCTACGTGAAGTACGACGAATGCTCGGAAACGAAGAACGGGGCATTTTTGCGCAACGCCTTAATTTACAACGCACTACTCTTGCCAATTATGAAATCGGAGTACACGAGCCAACATCCTCAGCAATTAACGCCTATCATAGAGTCTATAACATTAACCCCCATTGGCTCGTTACGGGTGAAGGTGAAATGTTTACAGACATGGCAAAAGCGAAAGCAGCTGGTTTTAAACCACAAACCATCCCTGCTGGACTCATGAAAAAGCTTGGTCGCATAGCTTATACAACCTATCGCGATGCAAATATAAAACTCCCCCCTGAAGATATAGCGGAATTAGCGGCAGAGCTTTGTATAAAGTTGCAAGAGCTTGTTCAAGACATCAACGATAGCGAAGAAGTAGAGGCAACTTTCCCTCTTCTTAAAATTCATTTAAAGCGTCAAATAGAGGCTGAAAGAGTACATCTAGAAACTACACAAAATACGGCTTAATGCCTCTTTAATATGACACGACAAAGAAATGAACCCAAAACCCCATTAGCAAGACGCCTCATAGAGGTAAGAAAGCTTGTAGGCTTATCTCGTGATATATTTTCTCTTAAAATTGGTATTAGTATTCAAGGGCTTGGCAATTACGAACGCGGTGATAGAACCCCAGACGCAACCGTTTTAACATCATATGGAGAAAAATTTGGGGTCAACCTAAATTGGCTTTTGACTGGTGAAGATGAAATGTTCATAAACATGATGAAAACTCAATCTTTCAATATATCTCCACCAGCTATCCCTGCTGGTCTCATGAAAAAACTCGGTCACATAGCTTATACAACCTATCGCGATGCAAATATAAAACTCCCCCCTGAAGATATAGCGGAACTCGCGGCGGAACTTTATGGAAAACTGCAAGAGCTTGTTCAAGACATCAACGACACGGAAGAGGTCGAGCTCACCTTACCTCTTTTAAAATTGCATTTAAAGCGTCAAATAGAGGCTGAAAATGCACATCCAGAAACTACATAAGATACAGCTTAATGCCTCTTTAATATGAAAAATGAAAGTGGAAATCTTTTTACATTAAAAAATTTATATAAATTATTGATAAAAAATACTTTTTACTCAATTTTTAGAGATTTCCACTTATATATGGAAATCTTTTTTGCTTTTTTGGTCATTTTTGGCTGATTTTGGAGTGAGCTTCACAATTTACCGAATTTTTTTCACAGGGTCTTCAAAGGCGGTTTTCTGGGCTTTCACAGACTTTTCAAAATTTTTCACAGGGTTTTCAAAGACCTTTCAAAGCCTTCTCTCATTTTTACCTTTGAAACGCTCTTTTTTCTAATTTTTACTATTTTTCGCTCTTTTTTACAATTTTAGGTGTCAAAATCTATTTTGACAAAACGCGCATTTAATGCTAAATTTTATACATAAAAACAACAAATTACCACGTATTCCTACCTAATCCCACCTTTTCCCACTTAGTATAAAACCTACTGTCAAACTACAATAATTATAAATCAATGTATTATCATATTTATATGATATGCGTGTATATCACTTAGACTTGCAATAAAATTCGCAAGAAATGCTTTTTTATTTGTACGCAATAATCTGCTTTTTTAGTAATCTTATATAAAATAATATGAATATCGAGGGAGTTTTTTCTCAATTTTTAAAACTTTAGAAATATGCTCTATTGAGTGATGTTTTATATACTTTTTATACAACTCCTTCCTTCCTCCATTAAATATAAAACACACCAATCCTCTTCGATTCATTGGATAACGCATTGATTTATAATGATCGTTTATTATTTTGCAATTTAAATGAAAACTCTGAATATCGCGAGCCTCTCTCATTTTAAATCTTCTCATAGTGAATCAATCAATTTTTTTGCCTCTCCATTATAAAACAGGGCTAGTGTATGGATAAGAACGTTTAAGAAAAGAGTAAAAATGCCTCTCTCTTTTAAATGCCAAAGGCTATCGTAATATTGAGAACAGATAAAGAAAATGCTCGTGCCTTTTATTTTAAGTAAAATGATGATGCTCTGTGGTTTTTCTATACTTCATGCAAACCGTCAATGAATATGATGTATATTGAGAAAATTATCTTTTAAAAAACGCTTTAATGTACAACGTTATGGGGATACTTTGGGCGTTCTATTTTGCGTATGAAGCGTAACTCTATTAAAGGACAAAAGAAATAACGTGCGACAGTGCGTAATTTTCATTATTCAAAAAATTACCGTAGATGTTTTTGAAAGTTGTAAAGCCGAATTTAAAAATGATCGTAAAGATGGGCGTTAATTTTTACCTTTATATCACCTCATGCTTTGGCTCAATGAAGGTTGTCTGCCCGTTTTAGAAACTAGGCAAAAAGATAGAAGCATACTATTTCTCCAATTTGGCATGCAAAAGCTGGAATAACTTATAGAACTTCTTAATCATCTTAATATTAAAAAAGCTTCAAAAATGAAAACTCTATAAGCAAAAAGCTCATGCAATAAAATCATAATAAAAAAATGTATAGCTAATCAATTTTTTTAATTGCTTTATTTTTTTTACGCCATTGTGAAGGTTGTAATTCAGCCACAATTATCCCAATCAGAATAAGCAAACCGCCCAATAAAGCTAAGGGAGATAAATGTTCGCCAGCCAAACGCCCAACAATACCAGCCCATACCGGTTCACCTGCGTAAATGAGTGTCGCACGCGTAGGGGAAATAGACTTTTGTGCCCAATTCATAGCTAATTGAATGATGGCACTCATTAATGCCAATCCTATACCAATATTAAACCACATCCACGAAAATTCAGGGATGCTTTCACCCATCAACGGCATACAAGCAAATGAAAAAAAACCACTAAAAAATAACTGAATAATGGTTACACGCCGACTATCAACCTTGTTCGCAAAAATTCCGATGAGTATGACTTCTCCAGCAATCGCTAAAGCGCCTAACAAAGTTAAAATTTCGCCTTTTGAAAAATCAAAATTTCCCGGCTTTTGTCCTGAAATCAATACAAGCCCAATAAAAGCGAAAATAATACCAATCCAACAAGCTAAACGGGGAGGTTTTTTAAAAACAATCCATTGCAAGATTGGAACCATCGGTACATAAAGCGCTGTGATAAAAGCTGACTGACTACTAATAATTGTTTGAAGTCCAGCTGCTTGAAAAGCATAACCAAAAAACATGGCTAAACCTATTGCCATCCCAGCGAAAACTTCATAAACAGTTATCCCTTTTATAGAGCGCCAAAAAATTACCCCACATATAAGAGATGCAACAATAAAACGAAATCCAACAAAAAACAGAGGACCACTATAGCGTACCGCAATGTGAATGACTAAAAATGTAATGCCCCACAATATTGTCGCAGTAAATATTGCCAATTCTGGCTTACTTAATAAAGGATATTTAAACTGTTTTAGATTCACCATGAAAAACTTTCTCTTCCAATTTTCCCCACAATTTATGAAACAATAAGCGTTCCAACTCCCTGTTCGGTAAACAGCTCTAGTAAAACAGAATGAGGAGTTTTACCATTTAAAATGACAACACCTTCCACGCCATTTTGAAGGGCTTTTATACAAGTCTCTACTTTTGGAATCATGCCTCCTGAAATTGTCCCATTTTTAATAAATTTCTCAGCTTCAGCAACTGTCAATTCTTTTAAAAGTTTACCCTGTTTATCCAAAACACCAGGAACATCAGTGAGAAATAAAAGGCGTTTAGCCTCTAATGCACCAGCAATAGCTCCAGCAAAAATATCAGCATTGATATTATAAGTTTTACCATCGCGTCCTGGAGCTACAGGAGCAAGAACTGGTATCATTTCAGAAGATGCTAAAAGATCTAGCAATGTGCGGTCAACTTCAACAGGCTCACCAACAAACCCCAAATCTAAAACACGTTCAATATGCGAATCAGGATCAATGACAGTTTTATAAGCCTTTTCGGCAAAAACCATATTGCCATCCTTGCCGCATAATCCTATTGCCCATTCACCCTCAGCATTGATGAGAGCAACAATTTCTTTATTTATGGAACCCGCTAAAACCATTTCAACCACTTCAACGATCCGCTCATCGGTTACCCGTAGTCCGTTTTCAAATCGTGATTCAATCCCCATTTTCATTAAAATTTCAGCAATTTGAGGACCACCACCATGAACAACAACAGGATTAATCCCTGATTGCTTTAATAGAGCAATATCACGCGCAAATGCTCGCCCCAAAGCAGGATCACCCATAGCATGGCCGCCATATTTTACCACGACCGTTTCATTTTCATATTTTTGCATATAAGGTAAAGCAGACGATAAAAATGCTGCTTGTTTTTCCAAAACATCTACATCACCGTTTTTAGCATCATCCATCAATAGAGCCTCCTCATCACTTTTTACCATCTCTTAATGAAATTTAGGAAAAGTGAAAACAATAAAACCAAACTTTACTCTATCCACCCCCTCCCCTGAAAACCGTCAATTTTCCTCTAAATTACGAAAAAGGAATAGCAAAATGAAATACAAAAAACTTCCTTTAAAAATTGACAGCGAAAAATTAAACAAAATAGACGTAAAAAAATGTCATTATTTTATGATCTTATATATAAAATTGAAAAGCAAAATTTTGAAGCTAAGCCGTACATTCAACTCATTAGTTTATCCCTACGGATACTTAACAATGAATGGGAATATATACAACCATTGATTTTATAAGATAAAAATAAAGTTTCTTATAATAATAAAATTAACATATTCCCAAGATTAAGAAATCACTCAACCGCTTTATAGCTTATCTCAATAAACTATAACTTTGGTTTTAAAAATTTGACTTTTTCTCAATCATAAAACATGAGGAAATGTCAACTGAACGCTCCTTATGGAGAATCATAATAAGTTGATTTATAATAATAATTTATCTTTTTATATCGTAAAATCGAAAAAAGGCTTTGCAACATTATCCATATATTGTGATAGCTCTTCAAAAGCATCTTCGTAAAAGCATTTAATTGTTTAGATTACTCTCTTCGTAAGATTTGATAAAATTTCTCATTTTCATGATCTGTCATTAAGTTTTTCTTTTTGCATAGCAATACATGCTTGAATTATTCAATGTTTTTTAGAATTGTTAATTCTTTTAATGTATTATTTTAATTATGTTATTTTATGAAAAAAGATTCATTTCGTATACTTCTCTTTCCATATCACTAACAATTTCAATAATATGTCGTGCTGTTTTCTAAGCATATTGTGCTATTTTTTTATTGTATTTGTTTTTTCTTTTTAAAGGTAACTTCCTCTATCTTCCCACCAACTTTTTATTATGCCAATAAATTCAATTAAGTGAATTCCATCGAATCTGCTTCCCCACAAGAGAGATACATCGAATACCTCAAAAAGTGTTTTGTTATGTCTTCTTTAGCATTCAACACACATTATCTCATTCCACAATTTCTTTGGAACAAAATAAACTTGATTATAGTGTTTTTATTATCTGGAAGAACTATTTATGACATCAGAAATACAAAACTAAATCCGCATCTAAAAAGACATGATTACTGCTAAAAGCTAAGATGAAGCATGTAAAAGCTATTCCGAACAAAATAACCCTTATTTTAAAGGAAGCAGTGATTAAAACTATGAAAAATGCCAAAAATAAAATCGGTTATAAGAAGTTGATACTTTATTTGAAAAAGATGGATTGCCTAACAGCTTATTTAGCGTTTCTTGGCAAGCCGCTACCTATTTTATAGTTTTATTATAGAGCCTTTAAAAAGAAATTTTGAGTGAAAAAATAAACACCAAAAATACTGAATGCATAAAGGCAGTTATCATGACACTGGCAATATTTATTATCAATCACTCAATTGCGTTCTTATATGGATAAGCCCTTTTTAAAATGTCATAGACACTCAAAAATAAGACTTATCCATAAAACTCATGAAATATAAAAACTATCAGCAGCAGGAATTTATCCTAAATTAGCTGTCTCTCTCTTTTCTTTTCAAGAAAAAATGCTTTTCAAAGATAATGAGACAATAGAAAGCTTAATGAAAATAACTTTCCCACAGTTCTCTCTAATTATTCTGAGAACATTCACATAATTTTAACCAGAAATATTTTCAAAAAATTCTTTCATACGTGAAAAAAAACCATGTGATTGCGGTGAATTTTCATGATTTGAGAGTTTCTCAAATTTTTGCAACAATTCACGTTGTTCTTGCGTTAATTTCTGCGGTGTCTCAATCGTGATATGGATGTAAAGATCACCCCTTGCTTGCTGACGGCGCAACATGGGCATACCTTTGCCTCTAAGGCGGAATTGACGTCCATTTTGTGTCCCTTCTGGAATCTTAACGCGTGCTTTAACACCATCAAGGTCGGAAACTTCAAACTCTCCTCCTAAAGCAGCTGTTACCATTGAAATAGGAACGCGACAGTGAAGATCTGCTCCTTCTCGCTGAAAAAACTCATGCGGTTTAATGGAAAGGAAAATATAAAGATCACCATTGGGGCCACCACGAATACCAGCATCACCCTCACCAGAAAGGCGAATACGCGTTCCATCTTCAATACCAGCTGGAACATTTACGCTTAATGAACGTTTTTTCTCTATACGCCGTGTCCCCTGACATTTGGGGCATGGATCCGTAATAGTTTCACCACGTCCATGACATGTAGGACATGTCCGCTCAATAGAAAAGAAACCCTGTGCAGCACGCACACGACCAGATCCATGACATGTTCCACAAACTTGCGGCTTAGAGCCTTTTCTCGCTCCTGATCCTTCACAAACATCACACGTAACGGAACTGGGAATATTAATTTCTGCAGTTTTTCCTGAAAATGCCTCTTCTAAAGTCACTTCCATATTATAACTCAAATCTGCGCCACGTTCGCGACTATCACCACGCTTACGGTGTGTCCCTCCCATAATCTCACCAAAAAAGTCTTCGAAAATATCCGCAAATCCACCACCAGCAGCAAAACCACCAAAGGGATTTGCTCCCCCTTGACCACCGCTATTTTCAAAGGCCGCATGGCCAAATCGATCATAAGCAGCACGCTTCTGGGGATCTTTAAGAACTTCATAGGCTTCGCCAATTTCTTTGAATTTTCGCTCTGCCTCTTTATCCCCCGCGTTGCGATCAGGATGATATTGCATTGCCAACTTACGAAAAGCAGATTTCAACTTTTTATCATCACATTCGCGAGTCACGCCAAGAATTTCATAATAGTCAACCTTCATCATGTATTCCTGATAATTTTTCTGTCATCCATCTTTATGGATAATATTGCTTTTAATTTATATTTTTAGCAACAAAGTTGCAACTTATCTCAAATAATAAAGCCCAGCCTTATATTTCAAAGGCCGGGTTTATCAATTAATCAACACATATGCTGACACTATTTCTTCTTATCATTAACTTCTTCAAAATCAGCATCAACAACATCATCATTCTTTGCCTCTGTTTCAGTGTCAGCGCTCGCTGCTTGTGAGGCTTCGTACATAGCCTGTCCAAGTTTCATACTGACTTCTGCTAATTTTTGCATCTTTGTTGTTACTTCTTCCGTATCACTGCCTTCAAGCGCAGATTTCAAATCAGATATTGCTGTTTCAATCTGTCCCTTTTCTTCAGCTGATACTTTATCGCCATATTCATTGAGCGACTTTTCAGTTGAATGAATAAGAGCCTCCGCTTGATTTCTAGCTTCAACACCTTCACGGCGTTTTTTATCCTCAGCCGCGTGCTCTTCTGCATCCTTTACCATTTTTTCAATATCAGCATCACTTAAACCACCTGATGCCTGAATACGAATTTGATGCTCTTTACCTGTTCCCTTATCTTTGGCCGAAACATTAACAATACCATTCGCATCAATATCAAAAGTAACTTCAATTTGAGGTATACCACGTGGGGCTGGAGGAATACCAACAAGATCAAATTGAGCCAATAACTTATTATCACTTGCCATTTCCCGTTCACCTTGGAAAACACGAATCGTCACAGCACTCTGGTTATCATCAGCTGTCGAAAAAACTTGCGATTTTTTCGTCGGGATAGTGGTATTGCGCTCAATAAGGCGTGTGAAAACCCCACCCAAGGTTTCAATACCCAAAGATAAAGGTGTTACATCTAGCAACAACACATCTTTGACATCGCCTTGCAATACACCTCCTTGGATGGCAGCACCCATTGCGACCACTTCATCAGGATTAACGCCTTTGTGTGGATCCTTACCAAAGAAGCTCTGCACAACTTGCTGAATCTTGGGCATACGTGTCATTCCACCCACTAAAACAACTTCGTCAATCTCACCGGCCTTTAATCCAGCATCTTTCAACGCAGCTTTACAAGGTTCAATGGTACGCTGCACTAAATCGTCAACGAGAGATTCAAATTTTGCCCGAGTCAATTTTATTGTTAAGTGCTTAGGACCTGATTGATCGGCCGTGATAAATGGTAAATTGATTTCTGTTTGCTGTGACGAAGAAAGCTCAATTTTTGCTTTTTCTGCCGCTTCTTTTAAGCGCTGTAAAGCGAGTTTATCATTTTTCAGATCAATTCCTTGTTCTTTTTTGAATTCATCGGCAAAATAACCGACCAAGCGCATGTCAAAGTCTTCACCCCCTAAAAACGTATCCCCATTGGTTGACTTAACTTCAAAAACGCCATCTCCAATTTCAAGGACTGAAATATCAAATGTACCACCACCAAGGTCGTAAACAGCAATTGTTTTTCCGTCCTTTTTGTCCAAACCATAAGCTAAAGCAGCAGCAGTTGGCTCATTAATAATCCGTAAAACTTCAAGTCCAGCAATTTTACCTGCGTCTTTCGTGGCTTGACGTTGCGCATCATTAAAATAAGCAGGAACCGTAATAACGGCTTGTTCAACTTTTTCACCAAGATAAGATTCTGCTGTTTCCTTCATCTTTTGCAAAATCATAGCTGAAATTTGTGACGGAGAATATTTCTTTCCCGCCTCTTCAACCCATGCATCACCATTGTCACCTTTAACAATTTTATAAGGAACAAGCGCTTTATCTTTTTCAACCATAGGGTCATCAAAACGGCGCCCTATCAAACGTTTAACTGCAAAAACTGTCCCTTCAGGGTTTGTCACCGCCTGCCGTTTAGCAGGCTGCCCAACAAGCCGCTCCCCCCCATCAGTAAAGGCAACAACGGAAGGTGTTGTTCGCGCTCCTTCTGAGTTTTCAATAACTTTTGCGTTTTTGCCATCCATAACAGCCACACAAGAGTTCGTTGTCCCCAAATCAATACCAATTACTTTTGCCATATTATAATCTCCATTCAGCAAGCTACCTCAACCTTCATAAAGCATCTTTTTAAGATAGCTCCTCATAACACCTAAAGCCCGTATATTGCTTCAAGCAATATAAATAATAATAAACTGCAAGTCGCAACAAGCCTTGCTGCCTCGTATATAAGAACAGGCTTTTATTGCTACAAGAGAATAATGAGAGAAACATCTCCAAAATAAAAAATTTATTTTAAAATAGGCACTCTAATGACCCATAAATACCATATTTATGAGAGACTTGAGAGCATAATATATTTTTCTTGCAATTCTCAAAAAATATATCTTTCTATAAAAATTAAAAAATAAAAGAATGATTGCACTCTCGCTCTTGATCTTCTCATCATTGATAAAATCATACTCACGTAAAAGCTTTTTAAAAGGCGAATAATTTATATCACAAATATTATAAATTTTCCTTGGACTAAAATAGTCATCATATCTAATGCTCATATCAGTAAAGGTATTATCTATCGATCTCCTTTCAAAAATTCTCCTTCTAACGGTCTCATTGTTTGCGGCTATTTGAAATCTGTGCTTTAAATTCATCTAAAGCGTTTTTTCTTAACTGTATAATTTTGAACTTTGAAAATATATAAAAATACCTCTGTATAAACGCTTTAAAATGCCAAGAGCTGTCATAATATTAAAATTGGTAAAGTAGTTGATGATTGTTCTGTATTATATCTTCATTAAGTAAAATAGTAGTGCATCATAGATTTTATACCATTTGCAAATACTATTTATGAGATGAACACGGAAGCGTTAAGAGGTGTGTTGTCATTGTAAATCTTACTGTCTTCTTTTAAATTTCAAGAATTCTATGATTTTTATATTCAAATCAATTTCATTTTAGCATTTCTTTCTTTTATTTTAAATAAAAGCTCTGCTAAAATAAAAATATTCAAAGTGTGAATCTTATGACGGAGGGTAAATCAATGATGACATCTATTATTAAGAAAATAACAAATCTCATCTTTAAGAATATAATACATACACAATATCCATACAAAAAGGTTATCATAAATATCGTGTGTGCTCTTCTCTTTGCTGGTATAACCTTGCCAGCAGGTGCTCAGCAATATAAACTTGGCGACATAGAAATTCTCAATCCTTGGACACGCGAAACACCTAGAGGTATAAGAGTTGGTAGCGGTTATCTCTACATTATTAATCACAGTAATACCCCAGACCGTTTGGTTTCTATTTCCACAAACGGAGTAAAAACAACAGAGATACACTCTATGGCTGTCGTTAATGATATTATGAAAATGGAAAAAATGCACAATGGCATTGAAATTCCGGGAAATGGCGAAATCACGCTTAAGCCTGGCGGTGATCATATTATGTTCATGGGGCTTTCACAACCATTTAAGTTAGGTGATAAAATTAGCGCAAAATTAACATTTGAGAAAGCAGGAACCATTGATGTTGATTTCTCTGTAAACGCTATGAAAGTACCATCACCTTCTAAATCCTCTCCTGTTCACTAAGCTCCTTTTATTATAAATACACACTTTATAAAATGAAGAAGCGTGAAATTTTTTACGCTTCTTTATTTTTTGTTTAATACCATCAGTAAAAAATTATCCCCTTTGATGAATTAACTATGGTCAATTTCAGGAATACGTAAAACTTGTCCAGGATAAATTTTATCGGGAGATTTTAGCATTGGCTTATTGGCTTCAAAAATAAATGTGTTTTTATTACCTTGCCCTTTTCCATAAACCTCTTCAGCAATTTTCCAAAGATTATCACCAGATTTAACCTCATAAAAGCGAGAAGTTTTTCTAGGCGTTGTATCTATAACCTTTAATTGATTAACATCTACAGAAGAGATACCTTGTGAATTGCCAACAACCAGCAGTGCTTTTTCAAGTGTTTCCCTATCTGGAACTTCACCGCTTAAAATAGCTTTACCGTCTTCAACTTGAATATTGACTTTTTCTGTACCGAGTTGAAAATGATCAAATGCTCTCTTAAAATCCTTTTCTTTTGGTTCATGGTCCCCAATACCTAACTTTTCCCCTACAGTTTTAATAAAATTAAAAAATCCCATTACGACCTCCTTTCGTGTAGCAGAAACAAATTTTTGTGCATATATTGCCACATTCTTTTCTTTGCTCTTAAAACACATAGGCAGATTTTCTAAACTTCAACAATCAAAACTACATCTGTTCAATTATGAGACAAATACAATAATAAACTTTGTAATAAACCTTGATAAAAAAAGCCTTTATGAAAATTTTCTCTCAAATGAAGGGATCTTAATAGACGTAGAAACATTATAAATTATGAAAGCAAAACAAGATTTTACAGTAATGACAAAAGGTTTTTTACTTTGCTATAATTTGTATCATATTTGTTTTGCAAAAAAAATATGAACTCCCATATAAATAAGTGTGGGTAATTTGCTACCACAGCAATAGAAAGGTCTAAGAAACCATGAAAGATACACCAACAATCACGCAAACGATTGTACTTGTTGATGATGATCGCAATATTTTGACATCTTTATCTTTTGCGCTTGAGACAGAAGGATATCGGGTTGAAAGCTATACAGATGGAGCATCTGCACTCAAGGGTCTCACACTTCACCCTCCACACTTAGCTATTTTTGATATTAAAATGCCCCGAATGGATGGGATGGAACTTTTGCGTCGTTTGCGTCAAAAATCTGATCTTCCAGTTATTTTTCTTACCTCTAAAGATGATGAAATTGATGAATTATTTGGTCTCAAAATGGGAGCTGATGATTTTATTACTAAACCTTTCTCCCAACGTCTTCTTATTGAACGCGTGAAAGCTATTTTACGCCGTTCTAATGCACGTAACCAACCGCTTTCTACAGGAACTTCTTCCACCTCTTCTCTCAAACGCGGAGATCTTGTGATGGATCAAGAACGCCACACCTGTACATGGAAAGATAAACCTGTTATTTTAACCGTTACGGAATTTTTGATTCTGCAAACCTTAGCACAAAGACCAGGAGTTGTAAAAAGTCGTGATGCTTTAATGGATGCTGCTTATAGTGATCAAGTCTACGTAGATGATCGCACCATTGATAGTCACATTAAACGTCTGCGTAAAAAGTTTAAACAAGTGGATGATGATTTTGCAATGATTGAAACACTTTATGGTGTAGGTTATCGTTTCCACGAGGTATAAAACTACTTTGTCGCAAAAATTTGAATGGCAATCAAATCGATGACAGACAATTCTCAACTGGAAACTTTACAAAAAACAACCGTTAATGGTACATTCTCAACGCCATTTCTTATGTTCGCTCGTTTGCATCTTCGAACACAACGTCTCTTTAGACAATTGCTTTTTTCCAGCCTCACACGTCGCATTGTTATATTAAACATTGCTGCCCTTGCCGTTTTAGTTACAGGCATTTTATACCTTAACCAATTTCGCGATGGTTTAATTGAAGCAAAAATCAAAAGTTTATGTACCCAAGGAAAAATTATTGCTGGGGCTATTGCTGCTTCTGCAACAGTAGATACAAATTCTATCCTCATTGACCCTCAAAAACTCTTAGAGTTACAGACTGGTGAAAGCGTTACACCCGCTCCTCAATCAACCGATTCTTGGGATTTTCCTATTAACCCTGAGCAAGTTGCCCCTCTTTTACGGCGTCTTATTACACCTAAAACGACAAGAGCACGTATCTATGATCGTGATGCTACTCTCCTTCTTGATTCGCGCGTTCTTTATTCTAGTGGAGAAGTTTTTAGTTATGATTTACCCCCACTTAAAACAGAACAAAACATGTGGGATCGCCTTACTTCATGGTATTCAAGCGCATTTTATGGCAAAGGTATTGCTCTTGACAGAGAACAAACAAAAACCAGTGGTATTGCTTATCCAGAAGTGTACCGCGCATTAAACGGATCTCTTGCTACGGCTAAAAGACGCAACAGACAAGGGCAATTAATTGTTTCTGTTGCCGTTCCTGTTCAACGCTATCGCGCAGTGGTTGGAGCTCTTCTTCTTTCAACCACTGGTTCCGATATTGATAACATTGTAAAAGGCGAAAGACTGGTTATCTTTAAAGTTTTTGCCGTTGTAGGTAGCGTACTTTTGGTTCTTTCTCTCTTTTTGGCCCATACGATTGCCCATCCATTAAGTAAATTATCTGCCTCGGCTAATCGAGTGCGTAATGGCAATAATCAGCGTGTAGAAATTCCTGATTTTTCAATGCGTGAAGATGAAATTGGTCACCTTTCAACTTCTATTCGTGATATGACCAATGCCCTTTATATGCGTATTGAAGCCATTGAACGCTTTGCTGCTGATGTAAGCCACGAATTAAAAAATCCTCTCACCTCTCTACGCAGTGCTGTTGAAACGCTCCCTCTGGCTAAAAATGAAGAAGCACAAGAAAAATTGCTGGAAATTATTCAACATGATGTGCGCCGCCTTGATCGGTTGATTACAGATATTTCTGATGCATCGCGACTCGATGCAGAGCTTGCACGAGAAACCGCAGAGATTGTTGATATGACACCGCTTTTGGAAAGTCTTGTTCATGCTGTTCAGGAAGTGTATCGTAATACGCAAACTATTGATATAAGCCTTAATATTGTCCCACGTCCTCATGGAAAAGCTTATCTTGTATTGGGACATGAACTTCGTTTAGGACAAGTGATTTCAAATCTTCTTGAAAATGCGCGTTCTTTTATTCCTCGGAATCGTGGCAAAATTTGCATTACTATGAAAAGTCATGCTTCAACCCTTATTTTAACCATTGAAGATAATGGCCCAGGTATTCGTTCAGAAAATATTGAACGCATTTTTGAACGTTTTTATACAGATCGACCAAATGAAGATGCTTTTGGACAAAACTCTGGACTTGGCCTTTCTATTAGTCGGCAAATCATCGAGGCTCATAATGGGACAATTACAGCCGAAAATATTATCGATCCTACACTTGGGAAGTGTAAAACTGGTGCACGTTTTACTATTATGCTTCCGCTTGCTAAATAAATCTTTTATCCAAAGTAAAAGGCATGAAAACAAAATGTGAGATACTCCACGCAAATTGCCTTCAACTGGGCGGCAAGGGGCTGTTAATTATAGGTCCATCGGGATCAGGAAAATCAACCATCACCCTTTCTTTGCTTGACCGCGCTGAGTGGTCAAAACGTGAAGCGAAGCTTATCAGTGATGATTATACAATGTTGCGTGCGGAAAATGGAAAGCTTCACGGATACACTCCCGATAATTTAGAGGGCGGCATCGAGATTCGTGGCGTTGGTCTTTATATGATAGAATTCAAAAAGCACACAACTATCGATTGTGTTATTTTTCTCGGTCCGGAATATGAACGTTTTTCCACAAATAAAACTTTTCAATTTGAAAATTTGCACATTCCTCTTTTAAAACTTCCCTCTCTTCGTGAAGCCGATTGTACAGCCATTTGTCAAGCTATTGAAGCATTTTTGTTTAGAAAAATATGGCAAAAATCTGTCTAATTTTTTCTAAAGATAAAAAAATCACAATTTTTGCCTTTTTTTTGCAAATTTTTCTTGGCAGCAAGATAAAGCCTTGTACAATGTCTTTCCCACCAACTATGGTTGGGTCTTATTAGTTAACAGGAGTTTGCGTAAATGATTGGACTCGTGCTTGTAACGCACGGTGAGCTGGCTGTCGAATTTTTACATGCCGTGGAACATGTTGTTGGAGTACAAGAAAAGTTCGCAACAATATGCGTTTATCCCGATGACGATATAGATCAGCGCCGAGGTGATATTATAGCCGCAGTAACCGATACAGATACGGATCATGGCGTCATCATATTAACAGATGTGTTCGGTGGAACACCATCAAATATAGCTATTCCTGCTATTGAAAAAGGACGCGTTGAAATGATTGCGGGTGTTAATTTGCCCATGCTTATTAAACTGATTTCTATTCGCAAATGTCCTGATATTTCATTATCAGACGCGTTAAGAATAGCACAAGAAGCAGGGCGTAAATATATTAATGTACCAAGTATGATTTTATAGCGGATAATAAAATACCAATGTTTTCCAAAGATACCCTCCCATGTATAAGTCGTCATTTCAATATCTGTAATAAACGTGGGTTGCATGCACGTGCTTCTGCAAAATTTGTACAAACTGTTGACAATTTTAATGTTACTGTTGAAGTTGAAAAGGACGGGAAAATTGTTGGCGGATCATCAATTATGGGACTTATGATGCTAGCGGCTTCATCCGGTTGCAACCTCACCATTCGTGTTTCAGGACCAGAAGCAACAGATGCTCTTAATGCTCTTGAAAAGCTCATCAATAACAACTTTGGAGAGGAAAACTAGTGCTTTTTCATCATAAACAAAGATGATAATTCTTAGAAAATAGGAACTTTCGATCATTATTTTGAATTTTAATTTCTCTTCCCGCTTTTATACCAATATTCATATCCATTATAGATTGGCATAATTATCATAAATGTAAAAGCTTATAGTAATTTTGTTATGCTCGATTTTTTTCTTCCTTTCCTAACATTATTTGACCAATTTGAATAGTTTTGCGTATTATGGCTATTCCCCGACTTAATCATATAATTAAATTTTTACAGAAAAGAGAACTCTTCACCTTGTATTAAAGTATGCTTTATTTTAGGCTAAAGATAAATGTCAAAATAATTTCGCACATCAAAAATCTATCAACTTTTCTTATTTTCTGCTAACTTTGTAGCCTTTATAATACACAAGTAATCTTCCATTGCACATCATTGTGATACAGATCCTGAAAACGCAATTCTTATCAATATCATAACCATTTTCTTAAAACGAATAAGCTTTGTACGACCATAATTATAGTAAGCATTTTTTAGACATTCTTTTTCTATACTATTGCCTTGTTTTCTGTGGTACGTGCCCCGCCCTTATTATCTATATTGCGCTTGGGATAGCATCTTTCATTATAAGGAGATAATATCATGGGTCGTCTATTTAGTGCTCTTCAGATTCCTCAACAAACAACAAAAGCCCTCGTATCATTGCAAAATGGCTTACCAAAAGCGCAATGGATCAACCCGCAAAATTTTCATGTCACCTTATCTTTTTTTGGCGAAGTTGAAAGCTCCTTAGCAGATGAAATTATGCATACCTTTAACACTATAGAACTTCCTTCTTTTACGCTACAGATAAAAGGTTTTGAAGTTTTTGGTTCAGAAAATGCTCCTCATTCTCTTGTGGTTCGCATTGAACCTTGTGAAAAGCTTACTCTTTTACATGAAAAGATGCAATATATTCGGAATAAATTAGAGTTAAAGCCTGATGAAAGACTGTTTATTCCGCATATCACTCTTGCACGAATATTTGATATTAATCTTAAAGATCTTTCTTCTTATCTATCTTTTCAAGATGATTTTTTTGTCCCTCCTTTTGAAGTTGATCATTTTGTTTTATTGTTATCGGCCTCTCCCTTAAATAAGGCTCCCTATATTGTAAAAGGAAGTTGGGCGCTTCAAAGATAAAAGGGTGTTTATAACACCCTTTAAAAACCCTTTAAGAAAAGACTTCATATATGTGTAATTGCAGGGAATACTGCATTTTATGTTGGAGATTTATTATTGATGTGTTTTAAGCCGAATCAGCTTCAACAGAAGCTTCTTTTGCTCCTCCTTTAGCTACACCCACTATAGCTGGACGTAGTACCCTTTCCCCGATAATATAACCTGCCTGAACCACTTGTTGAACAGTATTATCTGGAACATCAGCATTGGGAATTTCAAACATCGCTTGATGAAAGTGAGGATCAAATTTTTGCCCCTCTGGATGAATTTTTTGCACCCCATGACGTTCTAATGCTGCCATCATGGCACGTTCAGTCATTTCAACGCCTTCTGCCAATGATTTCAAACCAGCATCACTCTCCCGTGCACCTTCTGGAATAGCTTCCAAAGCACGATTGAGATTGTCAGAAACCGATAACATATCCCGTGCAAAATTAGCAATGGAATAAGCTCTTGCATCCGCCACATCTCGCATAGTACGGCGTCGAAGATTTTCCATATCTGCAACAAGACGTAAAAGCTGATCTTTCAGTTCTTTATTTTCATCCTGCAAAGACGCTAAAAGATCACTAACCTCATTGCTTTCTGTTTCAACGACTTCGTGTTCCTCTGTTTTATGTGTTTTTAAAAATTCATCGGCTGCCTGTTTAAGTGTATTACGATCAGCTGGATTTTTTAAATCACAATTTTCAAATGAAGCGTCAGTAAATTTGTTTTTTTCATCAGACATAAAAATTTTATTCCTTCATAAGATTCGTTATTCTCGATATCGAAATTCTACAGACAAAAATCAAGGGGTAACAATGTATATAATACAATGAGCTTTTATAGTACAAATACTTACTTGCATCGTTTTAACGCAATAACTGTGACACAAGTTGAGCTGTATAATCAACCATGGGCACGATCCTTGCATAATTAAGCCGTGTAGGACCAATAACACCTAAGGCACCAATGACTCTTTGTTGTGAATCACGATAAGGTGCTACAACTAAAGAAGAACCAGAAAGAGAAAATAACTTATTTTCTGAACCAATAAAAATTCTAACCCCAGAACCTTCATCCGTTAAATCGAGAAGCTGTGCCATACTCTCGCGCGTTTCAAGATCATCAAACAAATGGCGTAACCGTTCTAAATCTTCTTCTGCTTTCACATCTTCAAGTAAATTGCTACGCCCGCGAACAATGAGGTGTATTTTATGATCAGCATCTTCTCCTCCCCAAAGAGCTAATCCCGTTTCAACAAGATGATGTGATAAATCATCAAGTGCGGCCCTTGTTTCTGCGCATAAGCGGGCAATTTCCCCTTTAGCTTCACTCAATGTACGCCCTTGAATATGGGCATTGAGAAAATTCGTTGCTTCCGTCAATTGTGCATGGGTAACCCCTTCTGGTAAATGAACAATACGATTTTCAACTTCACCTTGTTGAGTCACCAAAACGGCAAGAGCGTGCTCCCTATCAAGGCGCACAAATTCAATATGTTTCAATGTTCCTTCTTGTTTTGTTGCTAAAACAAGCCCTGCCCCACGTGAAAGATCTGAAAGAACTCGGCTTGCTTGAACAAGAAAATGTTCAACCGATTGTGCATGACCAGCCTCTTTGACTTGCATTTCAATATTTTCTCGCTCTTCGTTTGGCAAATCACCCGCTTCCATAAATGCATCAACAAAAAAGCGTAAACCTGATTGTGTCGGCATTCGACCCGCAGAAACATGTGGTGCATAAATCAAACCGAGATGTTCAAGATCACTCATCACATTGCGAATCGTCGCAGGCGATAATGTCTGTTGTAAAAGCCGCGAAAGATTACGTGACCCTACAGGTTCACCATCATTAAGATAAGCTTCAACAATATGGCGAAAAATATCACGCGAACGTTCATCAAGATATTTTAGTTCATTATCAATAGTTTTGTGCTTCATCACAATTGTTTCACTACTTTTAAAATCCTCATCTCTTATATAAGTTTTGCCAAGGTTTGGTCAAATAGTCTAAAGTAGTATAAAAACATATTATCCTATTGAGCTGTAAAATGCTACCTTTCAGAGTGATGCTTGATAAATTACGCAGGAAATATTTTTGTTAGAGTGTGTGAGAAATATTTAAGATTAAGAATTGATCTGTAAAGTGGTCTGCTGTAGGGACTTGTCAAGAGAATCTAGATTGATTAAAAACCGCTGTAAATAGAAAATTTCACCCTTTAGAGCAAGCAGAAAATTGGAAGTTTACCATAAAATGCTATCATAAAAAAGACATGTCTTTCCTATCTTTGCAAGGTTATCTTCGTGCAAGATAAAAAATTTTATTGGAATAAAATATCATAAAACGTGTAAAATAATCATATTATGTGAAATCAAGCAGAATATGTGTGTATGAGCATTTAAACCGTTTTTAGCACAAAAATAATTTCCCTTTCATTTTTGGAGAAATCTATATGAGAAGCATAGCAGATAAAAAACTTGTCATTGCTACACATAACACCGGAAAATTGCATGAAATCACTACTTTAATTACGCCTTTCGGTTTAATAATACAATCGGCAAAAAAACTGGGCTTGCCAGAACCAAAAGAAACGGGAAAAACATTTGAAGAAAATGCTTATATTAAAGCTTTTTCAGCAGCAAAAAAAACAGGACTTCCTGCCCTCTCTGATGATTCAGGCTTAGAGGTAGATGCATTGGAGGGTGCGCCAGGCGTTTATACCGCTGATTGGGCAATTCAAGCCGATGGTACACGTAATTTTCCAAAAGCTATGAAAAAAATAGAAAATGAACTCCAAAAAGTCGGAGCACGAGAAAAAAGTCAACGGAAATGCCGTTTTATATCCGTCATTTGCATTGCATGGCCTGATGCTCATGCAGATTACTTCCGTGGATGCGTTGAAGGAACGTTCATTTGGCCTCCACGGGGAGATAAAGGCTTTGGTTTTGATCCTATTTTTTTACCCGATGGATATGAAAATACCTTTGGAGAAATGTCAACAGAGCAAAAACACAACTGGAAACGTAATGATCTTCCCCCTCTTTCACATCGCGCACGTGCTTTCAAACTTTTGGCAGAAAACCTTTTAGCATTCTCATGAATGAACCTTTTGGCATTTACATTCATTGGCCCTTTTGTGTAGCTAAATGTCCTTATTGTGACTTTAATTCGCATGTTCGCATCCATGGTGTTGATCAACCACGTTTTGTCACCGCCTTTAAGCGCGAAATAGAAACGCAATACCACAAAATAGGCCCACGCCATATTACAAGTATTTTTATTGGTGGAGGAACCCCCTCTCTTATGGAGCCACAGACTGTCGATGCCCTATTGCAAGCACTTGCAAAAAAATGGGTAGTCGATGATAAAGTTGAAATTACATTAGAAGCCAATCCATCCAGTGTGGAAGCAGAGCGCTTTCGTGGATACCGTGCGGCAGGTGTTAATCGCTTATCTCTAGGAATACAAGCGCTCAATGATAAAGCATTGCGCAAACTTGGCCGACTCCATAATGTGGAACAAGCTCTTTGCGCTATTACTTTAGCAAGGAAAATTTTTCCACGTTTATCCTTTGATCTCATTTATGCCCGTCCCGAACAAACCCTTGAACAATGGAAATCTGAACTTGTACAAGCAATTGATTTAGCAGCGGACCATCTTTCTCTTTATCAATTGACAATCGAAGAAGGAACTGCCTTTAAACGGCTTCATGATGCAGGAAGACTTATCCTTCCCCCATCAGAGCTAGCAGCAGATCTGTATCATCTTACTCAAGAAATAACGGCACTACATGGACTTCCTGCCTATGAAATCTCAAACCATGCAATGCCCGGTGCCGAATCAGCACACAATCTTCTTTATTGGCGTTATCACCAATATGCAGGCTTTGGTCCAGGAGCACATGGACGTTTCATTGAGCATACACCGAATCATTCCTCTTTCTGTTCAAAAACATTGTCATCACACCTTGAAAACCGCGAACGTTATGTCACAATAAATGAAAAGCATCCCGAACAGTGGCTTAATTTGGTAGAAACAACAGGACATGGCTGTATTGAAACAGAACATTTAACCACTGAACAACAGGCAAATGAAATGCTCCTTATGGGATTACGCCTTTGCGAAGGCTTAGAACTTATACGCTATGAAACCTTAAGCCCTAAACGCATTCCAATGGAAAAACTGATCGATTTACAACACCAAGAATTGATAGAAATGGTGGATAACCAACGCTTAAAAGCAACAACCAAAGGACGTATTGTTCTTGATCACATCATCAGCCAACTCGCAAACTAAAGTTTTTATAACAACATACTTATTTTAATCATAATTATCATTTTTCACAGCAAAGGTGAGATTAAAATATCGTGAGATTCTCTCATTTCAAAACTATTTATAGCAAGTTAGTTACCGCCATTTGCTTACACCTTAAAAAGGGAGAAGCATGTGGATAAAAACTATAAAAAAGGAGTAAAAAGGCCTCTGATGAACACTCTTAAATGCTAAAAGCTATTGCAATATTTTGAGCTAGAAAATGTATGGTGCTCTAACTTTATTTTTCATAAACATAAAGATGAGGAGGCATTATAGATTTTATATTACAACATTCATAAGCACCGTAGTAGCACAAATGTGATAAACATTGAGAAAATTTCTTTAAAACAAGTATGTGAATGCATAATACGATAATGTATTGTTCTTTATGAAATCGTGGCACCATTTAAAGAACCAGAGAAATAAGCATGAAGCCATGCATCAGTCTCTGATTATTTAAAAAGATATTACTCTAGTTACTTTTGAAAACCGTAAAGCCGAATAAAAAAAGTAAAAAAGCACGCTGATTTTCACCTTTATACCTTTTATATTTTCCCTCAATCAGGTTGTGGTTGTATGTCTGTTTCAGAGATTATAAAAAATAGATATACACAATGCTTTTATCCCATTTTGGCATATAAAAGCTGTTGTCGCAAAAAATACTGAACCAATATTTATTTGAGATACGCGGCTGTATGATCGGTATTAATTTATAGGTAACAGCAACATCATGAGCTTTACTAAACAAATAATGCGCTCAAATGGCAAATATACTAAATATGAATCGGTATTGCTTTGTTAGCGAGCGAAACGATGTTAATCTCATATGATCTTACTTGTATGCGTATATGCTTATAAGTGTCTGTACCCGTCCTTTAAAGTTATTTAATTTAAAAAATTGAGAATAATACTAGGACAATCTTTGGTTAAAGAAATCAACCTGCTGCTACAAAAAATTCTGTGTATCTTTATCATAACCAAGATTAAAGCTGATTAAATAAGCTCACCTTCTATCTCGTAATGATTTGCAACGGAAGTTCTTGGGGACAAAAAAGCAGAGCAAAATATATGAAATAAAACAAACTTAAAGCGCTTTTCCTATAGGCTTTATTCTAAGAGAGTCTAATTGGAACAAGAAGTACCTTTTATGCGAGTGCAGAAAACATATAAAAACATGAGCTGTGAATGAGCGCATTTATGTTGTACGAACTTTTTACAATAGCAGCATGTTTATGTGTGTCTTTATGGCATCAACCTGTCATCACACAATGATGATATAATATTCATTGTTTTCCATATATGATTGCGTGTGACTTCCTTTCTACACTTTAAAGAACGAATATTTTCAATCCAATATGGTCTAAACAGTTCTGCTTCTTCAAGCAGATCTCTTTTGGCTTTTCAATTATGTAATTCACTTAACTAAAGACTCTACAGGCAAGAATCCCAACTTAAGAATATTCATCACTTACTCTAAGACTACTTAATATATTAAGTTTTACGAGTCTCGTATCACCACACCATAAATGGCAATATCTTATGGCACAACAAGATAAAGGTATTTTTGAACCAGCAACCTTTTCTTTATGCAAAAAATTCAATAATAAAACGCTCATAAATAGTAGTAAGTGTTTCTATTGCATCAAGGGCTACACACTCATCTACCATATGCATCGTTTGCCCCGGTAAGCCAAATTCGACCACTGGGCAATAATCCTTAATAAATCGTGCATCTGAAGTACCACCAGAAGTGGAACATTCTGGTATATTCCCTGTTACACTTTTAATAGCATTGGATAAAGTTTGAATGAGTTTATCATTTTTGGTCAAAAAAACATCTCCTAAACTTGGAATCCATTCAAGCTGATAAGAGGGATATTGGTCACCATTGTTTTTTGATTGCACCAAAGCAAGACGCTTTTCAATTTCCTTCATCAGTGTTTCTTTTGTCCAAAGATCATTGTAGCGTATATTAAAATGAACTGTTGTCTGCGCTGGGATAACATTGACCGCTAAATTACCGGTATCGATGCTTGTTAGCTCTAAATTACTGGGTTGAAAATTTTCTGTCCCTTTATCTAAAACGGTTTGTGTCAATGCTTGAATAAGCTTACTTGCCAAAGGCAAGGGATTGGCAGCCCTCTCTGGAAAAGCAACATGACCTTGACGACCCTTCACGGTAATGACACCAGAAATCGATCCGCGGCGACCAATTTTGATAATATCACCAACAGTCTTTACGCTTGTTGGTTCTCCCACAAGAGCCGCAGTCCATTTTTCGCCTTTTTTTTCTGCCCATTTGAGAAGTTTTACCGTACCATTAACAGCAGGCCCCTCTTCGTCACCAGTAATTAAAAGGCTTACCCTTCCTTTAATGGGTCGTTTCTCAAGAACTCGCGCTAGAGCCGCAATAAAACAAGCGATACTACCCTTCATATCAACAGCACCCCGCCCATATAATTTCCCCTGATCTATAACAGCTTCAAAAGGTGGGTAAGTCCAATCTTCCAATGCACCTGGCGGTACGACATCCGTATGACCCGCAAACATAAGATGGGGTCCTTCACTTCCCATTTTTGCATAAAGATTTTCAACATTATCTGTATTTTTATCCGTAAAAACAGGGCGATCGACGTGAAATCCCATTTTTTTCAAAAATTGTTCCAAAGTTGATAAAGCCCCTGCTTCATGAGGTGTAACAGAAGGACAACGAATAAGTGCCTGTAATAGCTGAAGTGGATCTGTAAGAACAGACATAAAAAACCTTCCCATTTTTTTATAAGTCATCGGAACTTAGGGTTATTACGCTGAATTACAAAAAAGATAAAGCAAAACATTGAAGACACTCAGCAAACCAAGCAGGGGAGAACAATCGTGCTGAGAGCTTCAATGGCTTCCTCATTATGCATGAGCAAGCACACACTCAACAAAACACTCAACAAAAAGTTCCGTTAAATATTGCCTTCATTTGAAAGTTTTTTACGCCTCTAAATTATATGAATCAAAATTAATTGCATGCAGTCTAGGAGCATTTTCTTTCAACCAAGCACGATATGTTTTACTATCAGGACATAGCTCTTCACAAAGAGCCCAAAATCTTGGCCCATGATTCATTTCAACAAGATGAGCAACTTCATGGGCAACAACATACTCAACAACTTCTTTTGGTGCCATAATAAGGCGCCAAGAAAAAGAAAGACGCTTATCGATTGAACAAGAGCCCCAACGACTTCTCGTATCTTTATAACAAATGGATTTGACTTTACGCTCTACCTGATGAGCATAATGTGCCACCAAAGGCGTTATAATAAGCGCCGCTTGTTTTTTCAAAACGTCAGCAATGCGTCTTGGGAGATATTCTAATTGACCATAAACAATAATTTCAGGCCCTTGCTCCGCATCTGCTGTAATGATTTCTGTTACCCCACGTCCCTCTCTATGCTTTATGGTATGAGAAACACCCAATAAGGGAATTGTCGCCCCCTCTTTGAGATAAGCATTTTTATGAGAGATTTGTACATGAGCAAGACGTGCCTCAATCCAAGATCGATGCTTTTCAATAAAATTTTCAACCGCATAGAGATTTATTGCTGGTGGTGTTGTTACACAAATCTCCTGACTTCTGGCATCAATACGTAAGGTAAGACGGCGCGCATACTTATTTTCCCGCACCCGTACAGGTACAGAGCGCTCAGAAAAAATAAAATGCTGTTTAGAAATGCTCATATATTTTTATCTTTATCAATAAATGTACCCCTTACTTTGCATTAATCTGATTAATAAAAGATCTCAATACTGTTTCAAGGCAATCTAAATCTTGTGGACGAGAAAAGCGATGATCCGCATCACGAACAAGTGTCAATGTTACATCATGGAGAGGTAAATGATCAAGTAAAGTCAATGTATGCTGATAGGGGATATCTTCATCTTCCATCCCTTGTAGAATATGGACTGGACATCCAACATCAATGCATCCTTTCATAACACAATTTTCGCGCCCATCTTCAATCAATGTTTTTGTAAAGGGCATTGGCTCTGTATCATCAACTGCAGGTCGTTCAATATAGCCTTTCTCCTCCAAAATCTTCCATTCTTCTGGGCCTAATTTTGGTTCCACCAATGTTTGTGTAAAATCAGGTGCTGGAGCAATCAATATCATGCCAGCAAGCTTCTTATTTTTCTGTGCTAGCATCATTGCAAGCCTTAGCGCAATCCACCCCCCCATAGAGGAACCAATCAAAATTTGTGGACCCTCACAATAGGTTTCAAAAGTCGCTAAACTTTCCTTAACCCAACGCGAAATTGTTCCTTGAAAAAAATCACCTTCAGATTCTCCATGTCCAGAATAATCAAAACGTAAACAAGACAAATCATTCTTCTGAGCAAACTGATCAACTAACGTTGCCTTACTTCCTAACATATCGGATTGATAGCCAGGAAGCCAAACCAAACCTGGAGATTGGCGCCCCTTGCGATAGCGTACTGCAAGTGCGGTGTTCTCAAATGAAAAAAACTGACAAGGAATATTTTGATCCATGATTTTTTATCCTCTATAAAACAATTTCTTTAAATTAAGAGAAAAACTTTTATAATCTAAATCATTCCAAAAAGTAATAAATCAAATAATGAAAATAACACGAATTATAGTTGTTTTTAGGTACATAATTGTATATTAAATTAGCTGTAGTTGAATCAAAATTTAAGGAGCATAAACCATTCGTAAACCGTTTAAAATGACACCTACCCAAAAAGACGGACCACGTTCAAATCAGGATATTCGGGTACCTCATGTTCAGCTTATCAATGATGAGGGACAACATCAGGGAGTTGTTGCGATACAAGAAGCTCTTGCTATGGCTGCAGATGCGGGACTTGATTTGGTTGAAATTGTACCAAATGCGGAGCCACCTGTATGTAAAATCATCGATTTGGGAAAATTAAAATATCAAACCCAAAAAAAAGCTGCTGAAACACGTAAGAAGCAAAAAGTCATCGAAATCAAAGAGATTAAGATGCGCCCAAATGTTGATGTCCATGATTATGGAGTTAAACTCAAGGCTGTTCATCGCTTTATTGATCATGGTGATAAAGTAAAGATTACTTTGCGTTTTCGTGGTCGTGAGATGGCTCACCAAGATCTTGGATTAAAGCTTCTTCAGCGTGTGAAAGAAGATACAAGTGAAATTGCCAAAATCGAATTGGAGCCAAAGCTTGAAGGCCGGCAAATGATGATGGTGATAGCACCTAAATAGTTTTGCATTGGAATAATATTCGCATGCAACGCATCAAAATGATGTGTATAGTATTATTTAGAAGCACCACATAGAATTTTTGTGGTGCTTTTAAGGTTTTATAAATGTGTATAAATCCTTTTAAGAGTTTAATAATGCTTTATCAATTTATAAGAAGAATTCGTTATTTTGCATATTAATGAGAAAGCTTAAACATCGTAAGGTCTTCTTATTTCAATCTCTCTTATCATGCAATGCGGCAAAATTGTTTGCTTACACATCACAAATGGAGATGATACATAAAATTATTAAAAAAGCAGAAATGTTTTTTGTGAACCATTTCAAGTGCCAAAGACTATCACAATATGGAAATTGGTAAATACAATAGAGAAACTCGCCGGTACCTTTTATTGAAAACTAAAAATAATGATGAACAACGAATTTTCGTTATACCTTTCACAGAAACTTTGCACTACATTCTTCACTCTCACCGTCGTGAAATTGATGTGATGAACCTTGAAAGAAAAAGCTATTTTTGTAAAAAAGATTAAGGGGCTTTTTAATTAAGAGTGTTTCAATCTTGCATAAAATAATGAGAGAATATAGAAGCTCTTCATGGCTAAAAAACAAATTTCCTCTTTTGACAAACATCTTATTATCCGCCTTTTGCGAGAAAATTTTCGTAAACATATGCGTTGGTACAGTGCGGCTATCTTCTCAATGATCATCATTTCTTGTACCACAGCAACCAGTGCATGGATTATGCGGGATGTTGTTAATCAGATTATTGATGCACAAAATTTTCCTATGATTGTTTTGATTTCTAGCTTCATTGCTTTTATCTTTATTCTCAAAGGAGTTGCAACTTTTTTCCAAACTTACTTTCTAAACAAAGCAGGCAATAGTATCATTGCTGAACAACAGCGTAAAATTTTTGCACGACTTATGGAACAAGGAGTCTCTTTTTATCATAATAACACTTCATCTGATCTTCTTGTTCGTGTAACTCATAACGCGACAGCCGTACGTAATATAATTGATACTATTATCACAACTTTTGTACGTGATTTGCTTTCCGTTAGTGGTCTGTTGCTTGTCATGTTCATTCAAAACTTTGTGTTAATCTCCATTACTTTAATCGTAGGACCACTAGCTTTTTTAGGCGTTCGAATGGCTTTAAAACGCGTTCGCAGCTTGATGGAAAAAGAGCTCCTTTCACTTGGTGAAATTATCAAAATCGTACAGGAAACGGCTGTTGGTATTCGAATCATCAAGGCCTTTTCACTAGAAGAAGTCATGAAAAAACGGATGGACAAAGCCATTTGTGATGTTGAAAAACAAACAAACAGTATTGCAACACTCGAAGCTATTACCAATCCAATTATGGAAACACTCACGGGTGTTGCCATTGCAGGTATTATTTGTTTTTCCGGTTATCTTGCAACCCAACGCGCAGGTGTTCAAGGTGAATTTATGTCCTTTATTGTTGCTTTACTTTTAGCTTATGAACCCGCAAAAAGACTAGCAAATGTACGTGTTAAAATTGAATCTGGCTTGGTCAATATCCGTACGATGTTTGAAATACTCGATTGTCCCCTTACAGTTGTAGAACATAAAGAAGCTAAAGATCTGAATAAAACGCAAGGAACTATTCGTTTCGAACATGTTTCTTTTGCATACACTAATAACAAAATGATATTGAAAGACATCAACCTAGAAATAGAATCCGGAAAAATGACAGCATTGGTGGGACCATCCGGTTCGGGAAAATCAACCCTTATCAACCTTATTATGCGCCTCTATGACCCCACAAAAGGACGCATATTGATTAATGATCAAGACATTCGCTACACAACATTTCGCTCTCTGAGAAACCTGATGGCCTATGTAGGACAGGATACTTTTCTCTTTCAAGGAACTGTTAAATATAATATCGGGCTTGGAAAAGAAGGAGCTAGTGATGACGAAATTATCGAAGCAGCAAAAGCAGCAAATGTTCATGACTTTATTATGAGTTTGCCAAATGGTTATGATACACAGATAGGTGATAATGGCTGTAATCTTTCAGGGGGGCAAAAACAACGACTCGCTATCGCTAGAGCAATGATTCACGATAGTGAAATTCTGATTCTTGATGAAGCAACAAGTGCGCTCGATTCACACACCGAAGCACAAATTAATGAAGCTATTCATCACCTTACTAAAGGACGCACAACGATCATTATTGCTCATCGCCTTTCAACGATTGCTCGTGCTCATAAAATTGTGGTCATACAAAATGGACAACTGATTGAACAAGGTACTCAAAAAGAATTGCTAGCAAAAGAACATGGGTTTTATAAAAAACTTCATAATATCCAGTTCAAAAAATATACCTCCTAATTTCTAGATCCTTAAATAAAATTTGAAATAAAAAATGGATAGAAGGTAATGCTCCATTTATAAAAAAGACTTGTTACCAATAAAAAGCATTACTTTAATCAAAGTTGGCAAAGAATTTATAGTTTATTGAAAATAAACTTCTTGGATTTAGATGAAAACTTTACTCGCTATTTTGTTGAATGTAATTGACTTTAACCATGAAATTTCAAAAACCCCTTCCCTTCCTCAAATAAGTGTTGAAACATTCATAAGTGTTGTGAATCCTGAAAGAGAGAGCATCAAAGTTTGAAAAAATTATCGCGGATGATGATGAATCTGGATTAATACAACCTTTATCCGTGTTTATCCCTGCACTGATAATTTTTTTCTCCACACAACTTTTAAAGGACAAAGACTCTACCCAATCTGATCTGTAAACAATCTAGATTTTTATTGAGCTCATTCCTCTTGATAACAACTTATGTGATTCACTTATACAAGGCTTACCCTAAATATTCACCACGTGCTTTCAGAATACTGTGTCAAAAAGGCTTACATACCTTATATCACCACACCTCAAATGTCGGTCTTTTATGGTACAACAGAATAAGCTAACAATTATAAATTGTGTTGCAAATTATAGATACACTCCGTTTAAAAGAAAAACATTGAAAAAATAAGAGAGGTTTTATTATAAAACTTTTTTACTGTTGTAGCTTGCTTTAAAGCAAGCTTTGCTATTTTTTCTACATTTAGAAACTAAAATGATATTCCTCCAATACCTTAACTGCTTGAAGAGTTTATAAACGCACAACGTTAGTGCCTATATAAGGCTATAATTTCAATATGCAAAATGACATTCCTCTTTCTTTTAACCGCTAAAATAGAAAAATACGACATATAATTCTGATAAATATTTTTACAAAAATATCTTTTAATATACATTTTAATACTTTGATTTATAATCATAATTTGTTATTTTATATCTTAAACAAAAGATAAGATGTAATTTGCTTATTGCAAATTTTCTTTATATTTATGATGAATCAATCAAAAGCGCTTGTTGTACGTCATAAGAGATATTGGTATATGCATAAAAACTCTTAAGATAAGCAATAAAAATACCTCTACACTTTCAAGTGAAAAGATTGTCAGCAACATGAGAAGCTGGAAAATAGAATGATAATGCCGGCTTATAGCTTTAGTAAATACTTATACCTTTATTAATAATGGTAGTGTGGATTTTATACCATTCATAAGAGGTACTTTATACCATTTCACAAGCAATCTTATGAAATAGACTCAAGCGCACACTGAGAAATGTTGCTTTAAAACAAGTACATAAACTTGCAATACAATAATGTTATATTTTGGAGTACTCTGTTCGCGGAGCTATTCGTTATAAGAAAAGTGATCTCATTCAAGACACAATAAACAAAAATCTAAAATAATAGATAATTTTTATTATTAAAAAATATTGCTTTAAATGCGTTTGACAATAAAATCGATATCTTATGAATTCTCCGCTTAACGCTTTTGTTTATCACGTTCTTTAATGGAATCATGTCCTTCACATAAAAACAGAATGCCATTGTGTTGCAAATTCACCTGCTTGTTTTAAAGAAACCTCTCTCAAAGTCTTCCCCAAGCCCATTTCGCGATAACGTCCGTGAATTGTATAATGATAAATCCATTAAGCTGCCCTATCTTTACGCTTATGGAGTAACAAGCTGGCACCATTCACACTATTCTGCCAACTCCTAATGTTGCGACAGCTCTTAGCTCTCGAGATGATTCATAAGAGGCATTTTTAGTCATTTCTTAATAGTTTTATCCACACAGGATTCTCCGCTTGTAGTATACAAACCGAATGGTTTTGATTGATTCAATACGAAAGAGATTCGTACGATATGCAAAGTTCTAATTCAAGTTGAATAACAATAAATTATCTTTATAAATCAATATATTGCACACACTCCATTCTTTAGGCAACAGCACGATATGGGCTTGAAAACAAGGTAAGGTACTTCTCTAAAATAAATATATAGCAGCAAAATAACATACTATCTTTCGTGAAGATTTTGTCCCTTTAGAGAATAGCATAACAAAAATCGAATATTTCAGATATATCTCTTCACGCCTCAACAAAAAGCTTCTTCTTTTATAGGATTTCTAGTCTATGCCTCCTTCCTCAGATTTAGAAATGAGAGACAAAACGAAGAAATTGTTTTTTTAAAATTCAATCTTTAATAATCTCTTTCATAAAAGAGACCTATACTAGAATTTTGTTCATTTCCTATGGCACCTTTAGCTTTGAGATGACGCGAAATATCTAAATTAATTGTCCCTTTCGTCGTTCCATCAGACCCTGCTTCAAAACCCAAATAAATATTATTGTGTATGTAGCGTCCAATACGTAAGCCTGTATTCCCCTTCTCATTAACGATAACATCAAGATCATCAAGTCCAATTTTAGTTCGTAAAGTATTCAACAAAGATGTATTAGAACTACCTGCAAGATCAGCCGCTGCTGCTGCAAGTTGAGCAATCTGAAATGGTGATAATTCATTAAGAGAGCGATTAAAAATCAAACGCGCCAAAATCTCATCCTGAGGCAAATTTGGTTGTGATGAAAAATTAATATCAAGATTATCAACCGTCCCACTTACAGTTACAGTGACACGAATATCACCACTGTTATTGTTGGTTACAAAATAAACCGTAGGATTAAGATTACCACTAAAACTCGCTTGTCCTTGATCAAAATTAAGACGTTGCGACAGGATATCAAAACGTCCACGAATCATTCTAAACTCACCAACTGGATGCACATCATTCAATGGACCTGCTAGATTAATGCGTCCTCCCAGTTCAGCATCTAAGCCTTTTCCGCGTACAAAAAATTGATTGCGTGCTGTAATACGCATGTTTGATAGCACGACAGATGAAGATTCTTGTGTAACTATACGGCTTTTGCTTTTGTTCGTGTTCTTAACATCAGCACGTTCAAGTGTTGTTTGAATCGATTTAGTTAAATTCTTATTTCTAACATCAAGAAACTTGGCACTTTTAAAATGATCAGGAACAAAAACTTCAGCTTTTTCAACGATGATATCACCACCAAGAACAAGACTATTTAAAAAATGACCTGTCATTGTCATCTCACCTGATAATGTTGCCAGAATCATAGAACCATCATTATAATTGGCATTATCAAGATGAAATATCAAATCTGTCTCTAGACCATTAGAGATACGACCTGAAGCAGAAATTCCTCCCCCCTCAAACGAAGAAGCTGAAGCTTTTTCTATAAGGATATGATCACCTTTCAATTTGCCTTCAATGGTTATATTATTCAATCCTACATTTGTTTGTGAATCAAAAAAGCTACCGTCGCCTATAGAAATATTTCCTATCAATTGTGGCTTTGATAATGACCCATTAAGAGCTGTATCAATTCTTGCTGTACCCGTTATATGTGCACCACGTTTGGCTAATAAGAGATTAACAAAATCAAGAGGCATTATCCCTTTAACGTTTAATTTTGCCTCTGAACCATTAAGAGATACAGGCCCATGAATGGAAAGATCTAATCCTTTATCTCCAGTAGCTATCATATTTTCAATATGAAATGTCGATTTTTTATAAGAACCACGAGCATTTATATTGATTGACATCGGTCCTTTATGCGTCATAGCGCTTAAATTTTGACTAGAAAGCTCAAAATGAGCAGATGGATCCTTCATTGTTCCACCAATATCAACTTTACCTATCACTGTCCCATCAAGCGCTTGTCCTGCAATAAAACCATTCGCCAAACGTGCAGATAAATTTTGCAAATTAATATGAAAATCAAGCGCATTTTTCTCTAGAGATATACGCCCCTGAGCTTGTGCTTGTACTCCTTCTCCTGTTAAATTTGCATTCAAAGTAAGATTTTGATCTACAGTATTTCCCGTAGCAGAAAGAGAAAAAGGCATAATTTTTTTATCTTGAAAAGCAACGGTTGTCAGTCCCTCACCGTTTATATCGTAAGTTATATCAGGTTTTTTTAAATGACCACGAATCATAACCTGCCCTGTTACACTCCCTGCTGCTCCAAGATCGGATTTCCACAAATTGACTAAAGTAGCAGGAAGGGCATTCATTGTAAGTTGTAAATTCAGGGTATCTTGAATATTTCCTGCTAGGATGATGTTGCCCCCATTTATTGCAATTCCTAATTCATTGATTGTCATTCCATCTTTATCAAAAGAAATTATAGATGGCTTCGGCAATGTTGCATGAAAAGTATGTTGTTTTAAGTCCACAGCTTCAATTTGCACTTCTCGTTTTATACTTTCTGGAAGTTCCTCAACCATTAAACGACCAGAAAGCCGTGCATTGAGAGTATCATGCAACATCGCCTGGACAGTAAAAACCGTTTGTCCATTATTCCTATCAGCGTGAGCATTTAAACGATTGACCATTACCAAAGGTGTTTGAATATGTTCTGCATTGATAACTCCTTCAAACTGAGTCATGCCAAAAGGATCGAATATGTCAGCATCTATTGCCAATTTTTTTATTTTATTCTTGGAAAAATTCAAATGGTTAACATGCGCCTTCACATTGGTTTTTTGTCTGCCATTTTGTTCATCAAAAATAAAATCTCCTTTTACTTTTCCACTACCATCCTGCAAAAATAACGCTGAAAGTACGGAAATATCATCGGCATCAATATGCAGGGCTCCTTTCAAAAAACCGCCAAGTTGTTGAGAAAGATCACCCGTTATTTTTGCACTTCCCCCTCTAATATCGATATTTTTAAGTTTTCGAATTTTATGAGAATCTTCAAAAGAAGCCGATAAATGCAAAGGTTTCTTAGCAAAAATTCCTTCACCCTTTACCACCCCTGTTAAAGAAGTAACTGGTGCTGTATTATCTACAAATGCATCTATGTTAAATGTTGTGTTTTGAAGTTTCTTCCCTACAATTAATGCTTCAGAAATATGGGCACGCGTATTTAGTTTTATATGGCTATTGCGCCCTCTCGCCGTACTTTGAATTGTAAGTGCACCGCTTATCTTTGAGTCTAATTTGGACAAATCAGATATTTGAGCAGATAGATCCATTTTAGCGCTTTCATCTGAAAAATAACCATTAGCCTCTATATTTGTATATTGATTTTTCAAATTAAAATGACGTAAAGTGAAGCCCATTGTATTTCGAGCAGTGCCACCTGAAAGAGTAGTATTTCCTTTGAATAAACGATCAAAAGACTGCACGCCTATTTTCATATCGTCAGCCATTCCTGATAATTGGAGATCAAAAATGCCACTCAATAAACTGATCGTTCCTTTGGCTTTAATATCTGCATTACCAGAAAGTGATTGTTTACTGAACACTTCCAAAGGAGTTAATGTTTGAGCTTTTAAACCGAGATCGCCTTTAAAAACAAAATTCTCCATTGTCCCTTTTAACCAAGAAGAAAAACCCTGAGCCGTAACACTCAGATCATGAATCAAAATTGGTTTGTTCGAAACAATATCCGTATCTAAATGCACATGAACCGCTTGGCTTAAATTTTCTACTAACGCTCCCTTAATCTTTTTAACCCCTTGAAGCGTCCCTTTAACCTGAACACCAACATGACGAGAAGCTGCATTATCAAGATTTTCGCTTACTCCTCCCATATCAAAAATTGCATCGCGAATATAAATATTTTTATTGCTTAAATGATTTACAACCAACCGCCCATTCCAAGATTGTTGACCTTCGCGACCATAGTCAATGTTCAAAGCAAGAGTATTCGCAGGTTTTGGCACTTCTGATATAGGTAAATGAACAGACTCTTTTTCGTTATCAAGAGCCATTTTGCCATCAACAAAAAGCCGTCGCAAGAATCCATCGGCGGTTATTTCAGCATTGGCTATAACATTCATTGCTTTGTTCTGAATAACCATCTGATCAAGGTGTGTCACACCTTCTTTTGTTCTTCTTGCCTTTGCTTTTAATGTTATATCAGATTCGAAGAGACTACGATATTGAACAGGTATTAAAGGGCTCAGTGTTCCCTCTAATTTCGTAGAAAAACTCTGTCCTTCTGGAACACTTGCAAGAATAACATTACCATCTAAAATAGAATGATGATCGGACTCTAAAGAAAGTTTGATAACCAAATCATCAAAAGTACCATCACCTTTCACGACGAGACTTAATGCTGGACGTTGTTCAATGTTAAAAATATTCGCCAAAATACCATTTTGTGGTTCGTTAGCAGAAATATCAATTTGAGCTGTACGATTACTATCAGATATCTTGGTGAGAACAGAAAAAGAACCCGGTGCATCTAAACGATGCGCCGCTATATCGACATCAAAATTACCACCAGCCAAGGTGAAATTGCCTTTTAAGGACATATCAGCAGAAAAACCAAAAAGATTCTGTTCAAATGTCACATGTTGAGCTGTAAGCGTATTGATAGAAAGAGCAAGCGGCAATTTTGGTAAAGAGAACTTACCCGTCTCAAGGAAAGAAACAAAAGAAGAATTGCCTTGCGGTTTGCGTAAAAATGTAACCTGTTCTGCAGAAAGCTGGTTAATATCCATCCGCCCTCTCAGCAAAGCTAGACGATTCCAATCCATTTTAGCATTGGTAATTTTAAGCCAAACCCCTTTTTTATCACTGACAGTAATAGTATCAATTGATGTTTGAGAAGACAGTGTCCCTTGCATATTGTGTAAACGAACTTGACGATTAGGCGCTGAAAGCTTTCGTTCAATTAAAGAAACAAACCATGAGCGATCATCTGTTTTCATTTCGCTAGAGGGAAGAATGTCTCCTCTTTGCGCAAAAACAAAACCACCCACCCCAAAAAACAAAAATACAAAGAAGAAAGCTGATAAACGTACACCTTTTTTCATTAAAATGCTTGCCCTATACCCACATAAAAACCAATGCGAGGGTCACCCTTCTCTCTCTTTAAAGGAAAGGCTAAATCAACGCGTAAAGGACCAAGACCCGTCATATAACGACCTCCTATACCGGCTCCCCATTTAATTTTTTGAGAAAAATCAAAATTCGCCTTTTCCCCTACTAAACCTCCATCAAGAAAACTGACAAACCCTATTTTATCATTTAAAGAAACACGCAATTCTGCTGACCCCTCAATAAGCGCCCGTCCACCAACAACCCCATCATTTTCTGTTTTGATACCAATATTACGGTAAGCATAACCACGAACAGAGCCCCCACCACCAGCAAAAAAAAGCGTATTTGCGGGTACTTGTGCTGTATCATTCCCAAGAATTGTACCAAGCTTTGCCCGCGCAGCAACAACAAAACGATCCCCTTCATCCAACGCCCAATAAGAACGACCTTCTGCTGTTACTTTTGCAACAAAGTTGCTAAAACGCATCTCATAAAAAGGCTCAATGAAAACTTCACCATATAAACCTTTTGTTGCATTAAACTTATTATTACGACTATCGTAAATCAAGCCGCTAGGGAAACCGATTGTTGTAAAATTACGGCTCCCAAAATAGATATCACGTGAATAACCATTTGAAACTTCTACAGCAGCCTGTCCCGATAGATTACCATTAAAAATATGCGTAATACCTAATTTTCCTTTGATGGCTTTTGTCGTATAATTTTCTAAAACATCTTGTTGTATTTTTAATTCTGACCTGAAATCTGTATCTGGCGTGAGTACACCGGGCTTTACAAATGTGCCACCGAAAAGATAATCAAAATTTTTAAAATTATATGATTGCTTTTTATTGCTACCAACACCACTTATTTTTGTTTCAATTTTAAGAGTCTCTGCATGACCAAAAAGATTGTTATGCATCCAATAAGTCTCAAAACCAGCACCGTCTAAAGTTGAATAGCTACCGCCTACACCAAAACGACGCGGTTTACGTTCTTGTACAACAAGTGCAAGTGGTAAACGTCCATCTAGATTAATAGTATCAGCCTCACGTATATTGATAGCACGAAAAACACCAAGGCGCGCAAGACGTTCATTTGCCTTAGCTAACGCATCAGAATCGTATATCTGCCCTGGTTTCAATCCGGTCATCCACGCGATATAAGCTGAATCTACACGTGGTTTCTTACTTATATTACGCACATTTAAAGGACCATAATAAGCCTTTTGTCCAGGAGCAACAACAATCCGTCCTTCAACACGCAACGCAGCATGATCAGCCACGACCTCACTCTTCATAATTTTAGCTTTAGCATAACCTTGTTGCCGCCATCCTTCTATCGCCCATTTTTCTGCTTTCAAAATGGTTTCAGATTTAGCAATAGCCCCAACTTTATAGCCCAATTCTTCAATTGTGGGCATTTTATGCGCTTTACGTTTTTCAAACGGAGCTACTTTATCAATATTGGCAATACTAAAAACATATTGTGGACCAGCATTAATTGTAATAACGATATTCGATTGTGCTGGAAGTTGAGTTACCGGACTTAAATCAGCGACTTCTAAACCATTAATTTTAATGCTAATAACACCACCATAGCGTCCATCAGCATAAAGAGCAGAAAGAATTGCTCGATAATCTGAACGCGCCTTGGCGAGCAAACCAGAAGAACTGGCGGATGCTTTCTCTTTATCAGCAACAAGAGAAGAAACAGATTTAACTATTTTTATACCTTCTAATGGTGCACCTGGCGGTGCAACAACATCAACTTTATAAAATTTCTCTGTACTTTTGGCATAATGTGAAGAAGAATTTGTTTTCTTTTGACCAAAAAGAGGGATGCCGAAAAAATCAAATGCAGCAAGTGGCTGTGGAAAAGAAAAAGTAAAACACAAGCCTATAAATACACAGCGCACAGTCCCTGATTTTAACAAAATTCTTGTCTGGTATACCATAAAATCAGATACCTTATAATACACTTTGCATCTACTACGCTTTAAATAATATAAAAATAAGAAAGGTAAATATAATTACTTTGCACATTTTACACGTTTTATCACATCAAATAACACTCTGCGATACATAACGTTATCCTCGCCTTATATTTTCATAAAATTTTGCACTGTTGTATAACACGAACAGCCTCATTCTTTTTTTCTTAACATATTTATTTAGCTTATTATAAATGTTTTATTGCGTCCCATATCATCATGGTTAAATTTGTACAAATGACTTTCCATGGGAATGCTAAAAAACTGCCCACGTATATAGTTCTCTCTATAAAAAAAGCTATAGAGATGCTTCTTGATTTTTATAAATAGATATGATTGTCTCTACCAAGTCTAAAGGGGGAAAATAAATAAATGATCGCACGTATTACAACTGTTGCTTTTCGCGGTCTAGAAGCAGTCCCTGTCGATGTACAGGTTATGATTTCGTCTGGTAAAATAGGAATGGCTATTGTTGGATTAGCTGATAAGGCAGTTGCAGAAAGCCGTGAACGTGTACAAGCAGCCCTCCACGCTTGTGGACTTTCTATGCCTACTAAACGAATTACGATTAATCTTGCACCAGCTGATTTGCCTAAAGAGGGATCGCATTATGATTTGCCAATCGCCGTAGGCTTAATGCTTGCTATGGGAATCCTCCCTCCCGAAGTAGCTCAAGACTATATCATTTTAGGAGAATTATCACTGGATGGTTCACTTACCGCCGTTAATGGTGTTTTACCAGCTGCCATGACAGCTTTATCACTCGATAAAGGACTGATTTGTCCCTTCCAATGTGGACCTGAAGCAGCATGGGCAAATGCAGAAATAAATATTCTTGCCCCAGAGACTCTGCTCACTATAGTCAACCATTTCAAAGGAACCCAAATTCAAAAACGTCCACAACCGCGCCAATATACTATCGAAACTGAACTTCCAGATCTTTGCGAAATCAAAGGACAAAAAACAGCCAAACGTGCCTTAGAAGTTTGTGCTGCTGGACGCCATAACCTTTTGTTTGTAGGTCCCCCTGGTGCTGGAAAATCTATGCTAGCGCAACGCTTACCTTCCATTTTGCCACCTCTTGATAGCCGTGAGCTTTTAGATGTCTCTCTGATTGCTTCTATTACAGGAGAAACGGTTCATAATACCATTTCACTTCATTGCCCCTTTCGTTCCCCACATCATTCTGCTTCCATGGCCGCAATGATTGGTGGAGGGCTTAAAGGACGACCGGGAGAGGTCTCCCTTGCTCATAATGGTGTGTTATTCCTTGATGAATTGCCTGAATTTTCTCCACAGGTTCTTGATTCTCTTCGTCAACCTTTAGAAAGTGGGGAGTCAGTTATCGCCCGCGCTAATCACCATATTAGCTATCCTGCTCGCTTCCAACTTATTGCCGCAATGAATCCTTGCCGTTGTGGTATGGCAGGCGAAAAAAACCATGTTTGCCCTAAAGGGATACGCTGTCAAATCGATTATCAGTCCCGTATTTCTGGTCCTCTGCTTGACCGAATTGATTTACGGATTGATGTCCCTGCTTTGACGGCTATGGACCTTATGCAACCAGAACAATCAGAAAAAAGCTGCGACGTTGCCAAACGCGTCGCACGGTGCCGTACCATTCAAGCTAAACGTTTTTCAACAATGGGGTTTGATCATATTAGTACCAATGGCGATTGCCCTGCCAAAATTATAGAACAGATTGCCATTCCTGATAAAAGTGCGACCATACTCTTACGAGATGTGAGTGAAAAAATGCACCTCTCCGCACGCGCTTATCATCGCATTCTCAAAGTTGCACGCACAATTGCTGATCTTGACGGATCAGATACTCTTTCACGCTATCATCTCGCAGAAGCTATTTCCTATCGACTAGGCGCAGAAAGATTAACAGCCCTTAATTAAAAAACTACTCATCAATAAAAACTTATTGGAAAATAACGCAAATAAAGTTCTGTAAGTTTACCATCCTCTTCTAGAGATTTCAGCGCATAATTGAGTATATCAACCAATTTTTCATTCTTTTTTGCAACAGCAAGCTGCATTCCTTGCCCCAATAACTGTGGCGCCATATATGCCCCCCCAACAAAATGGCAGCAATCAACAGATTTTTGTTTTTTGAACCATAATGATAAAGCAAATCCATCATCAAAAATAAGGTCAATTTTACGCTCTTGTAATGCTTTATAGAGCTCTTCTCTCTTTTTAAACCTTTGCCATTTGGCTTTAGGAAAATAATATTGAAAGAGTTTTTCGTGAACACTTTTAGACAAAACACCACTGGTTAAATGTATCAATTGATCGCTTATTGGCTCATCGAGATTTAAACGTCGAGAAGCAACAAATCGCGCTGGAAAGCGCAAATATGACTTTGTAAAAACAAGATCTTGCTGGGTTTTACTTGTTTCTTTTAAACCCGCAATAATGACTTCTGCACCACCATTTTTAACATGTTCTACAAGCTCTTTCCAAGGAATCACTTCTATTTCACAAAGCTTCTCTAATTTTAATTTTGAGCAAATAGCGCGCAATAAATCGATATTATAACCTGTAAGATACCCCGATTGATCAATAAAATTAAAAGGAGGAAAATCAAAAGTTGTTACAAAACGCAAACGAAAGATATCCGTTGTATCAGGTTGTACCAAGTGTTCATGCGAATCAAAAAAAGAAGGCAGCCTTTCAGCTTCTGCGTAAGAGGAAAATAGAACCCCCCCTGCTACAAATAAAATACGAATAAAAATATTGTATGGATTATTGAATAAAAAGTACTGTAAACGCAATTGAAGATGTTTCACATATATAGATTTTTTTATTTTCAAAATCTCTCCCCCATTTTTCAAAACTAAGATGCAACACTTCTTAACTATTATCTAACGCACTTCACCAAAATATCTGGCGTTTAATAAATAAAATTCTTGCTATTTTTGAAACCATTGAAAATGCTTAGATTTCTGATGTTAATTTTCCAAAATGAATATATAAAAAGTAATTTTAGAGAAAAGCGATTTAATTTTTTAATATAAGAAATAAGCTGTATATACTTTAGTGGTACACTTTATTTTATCAAAATATCCCGCGTACCTTAAAATATTAAGACCATTTCCTTGCGTATCACAACCTGGGAAGTATATAGATATATTGAAGAAAAGAGTAAAAATACCCCTCAAATGCCGAGGGTTTTCTCAACATTAAGGTTGCATCAACATTTAAGAGCTGAAAAATAAAATGATGATTCTGATTTGCACTTTATTGTCACGATGGGGAAAGATGGGGGACATAAATCTTGTAGTATTCACAGGGCATTTTGCGTTATACTATTCAAACATCGTTGTAAAATGAGTTTGGGAACATTGAGAGATGCTCCTTAAAAAAGCGCGTGAATAAACAGTACAATGGCGTTTTGTTTTGAATGAGCGATGCAACCTCACGAGAATGCAAGAAACAAAAGCGTAAGATAATTCGTCATTACCCTCATTATTCAAAAACATCACCGTAGACGTTTTTTTAAATTGTAAAGTTGAATATAAAAGATGATCGTGGAAACGTGTTTTTACATTTACGCATTTATATTTTCCTCAAATGAAGCTTTTTTCACATTTTAAAGATGACGCAAACCAATATACACAATATTTTCGCTTCAATCTAACATACAAAAGTTTGAACTGCTTAGAGAGCTCGCAACCATTGTTTTAAATATATGGTAGAATTAGGATTGAAAAATTGATTTATGGATAAAACAAGTGAGACCTTTATTAGTGTAACACAAAAATGCATAACTAATTCTGAAACATTACGCATATGCAAAAATAAACAAAGTAAATAGCATCGTTTATGAAACAGCTTTTTGTATAAGTCATAAGTGTTTATTCGCCTTATATCACCGCCCTAGTGTTTTACAGCATAACAGTACACTATCATTTTATCATTCTCTCCATTATATATCGACAGATATTGAATCTAGATCTGATATACGGTAAATGTTTAATGTGGTTATTCCATAAATAACTGATCAGAACATTGAGCTTTAAAAAAGCGGATAAAATATTGAAATTGAACACAGGAATGGACTAACTTATGAGTGATGAAATAACCTCACCGGCACAAAGCCATGACTATGATGCCGCTTCTATCAAAGTTCTCAAAGGTCTTGATGCTGTACGCAAACGTCCTGGGATGTATATCGGTGATACTGATGATGGATCGGGTTTACACCATATGGTCTATGAAGTTGTAGACAATGCTATCGATGAAGCTTTAGCCGGTCATGCTACTCTTGTAAACGTCACACTCCATGCTGATGGTTCTTGTTCTGTTCGTGATAATGGACGTGGAATTCCAACAGATATCCATCCAACAGAAGGTATTTCTGCCGCTGAAGTTATCATGACACAGCTTCATGCCGGCGGGAAATTTGATCAAAACTCTTATAAAGTTTCAGGTGGATTACACGGTGTTGGTGTCTCTGTTGTGAATGCACTCTCTGTTTGGCTTAAATTACAAATCAGACGGAATGGTAAAATTCATGAAATATCATTTACCCATGGGGTGGCCGATGCTCCATTAAAAGTTGTTGGAGATTGTGATCAAGAAAGTGGAACAGAAATTAGATTTTTACCAAGTTCTGAAACCTTTACTATGGTTGAGTTTGATTTTGAAACTTTAGAGCGTCGTTTACGGGAATTGGCCTTTCTAAATTCTGGGGTTCATATTCTTCTTGTTGACGAGCGTCATGCTGACATTCAATCAGTTGAATTGCATTATGAAGGCGGATTAATAGAGTTTGTTAAATATATTGATCAATCAAAAAAAGCGCTCCTAGACACGCCTATTTACATTGCAAGTGAAAAAGATGGTATGAGCGTTGATGTTGCCCTATGGTGGAATGATTCCTACCATGAAAAGGTCTTGTGTTTTACCAATAATATTCCTCAGCGTGACGGTGGAACCCATTTGATAGGTTTTAGAAGTGCTCTTACGCGACAAATTAATGGCTACGCTGAATCTTCAGGTATTGCCAAAAAAGAAAAAGTGAACCTAACTGGTGACGACTGCCGTGAAGGATTAACAGCTATTCTTTCTGTCAAAGTTCCTGATCCTAAATTTTCTTCACAAACAAAGGACAAATTGGTTTCTTCTGAAGTGCGCCCTATTGTTGAAAGTTTGGTCAATGAAGGGCTTTCGATATGGCTGGAAGAACATCCTAATGAAGCAAAGCTTCTCATTAGTAAAGTGGTAGAAGCTGCAACAGCACGTGAAGCAGCACGCAAAGCACGTGAACTCACAAGGCGAAAAGGAGCGCTTGATATCACTTCTCTACCAGGAAAGCTTGCCGATTGCCAAGAACGAGATCCTGCAAAATCAGAAATCTTTATTGTCGAGGGGGATTCGGCTGGCGGTTCAGCAAAAAGTGGGCGCTCACGTCAAAATCAAGCAATTTTACCCCTTCGTGGTAAAATCCTCAATGTTGAACGAGCACGTTTCGACCGCATGCTCTCATCTGATATGATTGGAACACTTATTACAGCTCTTGGAACGTCTATCGGTAAAGATGAATTTTCACCGGATAAATTACGTTATCATAAGATTATTATCATGACGGATGCGGACGTTGATGGAGCCCATATTCGTACTCTGTTGCTCACTTTCTTTTTTAGACAAATGCCCGAGTTGATTGAACGTGGACATCTTTATATTGCTCAGCCTCCTCTTTATAAAGTATCGCGTGGAAAATCTTCCCAATATATTAAAAATGAAGCAGCGTTTGAAGAATTCTTGATCGATACTGGATTAGAAGAAACAACACTTGAGCTTTCAACGGGAGAAGTTCGTGCAGGAGCTGATTTGTATCAACTCGCTAAAGATGCTCGTATATTACGTCAACTTTTAAATGGTCTTCATACCCGTTATGATCGCAATATTGTTGAGCAAGCAGCAATTGTTGGTGCTTTTAATCTCGAAGCCCTTGCAACACCAGAAAAAGCGCAAAAAATAGTAGATTCTGTAGCACACCGCCTTAATCTGATTGCTGATGATATGGAGCAAGGTTGGAGTGGACAATATACAGCAGATGGAAGTTTATGTTTTGAGCGTATTTTGCGTGGTGTTAAAGATGTTGTTACGCTTGATGTGGGACTTATAAATTCAACTGACGCACGCCAAATTGATCGCATTTCTCAAAATTTTATCGACATATATCATCCTCCTGTTCTTTTACGTCGCAAAGATAAAACAGAGCGTATTTTTGGTCCTATGAGCCTTTTAGAGAGCATTTTTACAAACGGTAAAAAAGGTGTTACTCTTCAACGTTATAAAGGTCTTGGGGAAATGAATGCTGAACAACTTTGGGAAACAACGCTTGATCCCAATGCACGTTCTCTTTTACAAGTAAAGATTAATGATGCAACCGATGCAGATTCACTTTTTTCTCGTCTCATGGGTGATGAAGTTGAACCTAGGCGTATTTTTATTCAAGACAATGCCTTAAGCGTTGCCAATCTTGATATCTAAAGGTACTCTTCTGTTTTTGGCTGTGTAAATATCGTAGTTTTATACGTTGTTTTTTCGTAGTTGAACATTCCCTCTCTATTTCATTTACGATAAAAGAAAAATAAGGAAGATCATATACATGGCAATTGAAACAGAACGTGTAGGAACCAAGGGTGGCATGGAGCACTCTTTTGGTTTTACAAGAGTAGATGAAACACAAAAACAATCCATGGTGGATGGTGTGTTTCATTCTGTTGCTGAAAATTATGACAAGATGAATGATATCTTATCCTTAGGGCTACACCGTGTGTGGAAAAATTCCATGATTGCTTGGCTTTCCCCACCAGCACTTTCTCATTGGAAAGTTCTTGATGTCGCTGGCGGTACAGGTGATATTGCTTTTCGTATTCTTAATGCTTCACGCCAAAAAGCCCATGCTACAGTACTTGATATTAATGGCTCAATGCTCAGCGTTGGCAAAAAACGCGCACAAAAAAATGGTCTTGCCCCTCTGATTGATTTTGTTGAAGCCAATGCAGAAAATCTACCTTTTGAAGATCAAAGCTTTGACGCTTACACGATTGCTTTTGGAATTCGCAATGTTCCTCATATTGATCAAGCTCTTAGAGAAGCTTTTCGTGTTTTAAAGCCCGGTGGACGTTTCTTATGTTTAGAATTTTCAAATGTCGAGATGCCTTGGCTCGATAAAATTTATGATCTTTGGTCTTTCCATGCTATCCCTAAGCTAGGTCAATTTATCGCAAATGATGGCGATGCTTATCGTTATTTGGTTGAATCTATCCGCAAATTTCCTAAGCAAGATGATTTTTCCCATATGATCAAGCATGCGGGGTTTTCGCGGGTATCGTACCGCAATCTCACCGGTGCGATTGCAGCGCTGCATTCAGGTTGGAAAATTTAAAAATGGTGCAAATTTTCCCTTACTTTCAATTGATGCGTGCAGGATGGGTTTTAACACGTGAAGGTGTTTTAAGTGCTCTTCCTCATGATGGTCTTCAAGGATTTCCAGCGCTATGTCATCGTATAGCGAGTGCATTAGCACGACGCAAAACAAAAAAGAAACAGCGATCTGAAAATATTTCATATGCCATTAATAAGCTTGGACCCTCTTACATAAAACTTGGTCAATTTCTTGCAACAAGGCCTGATATTGTCGGCCGTGATATTGCGGAAGATTTGTCACAGCTACAAGATCGCGTCCAAACATTTTCTTGCACTGCCGCTATTGCTCAAATTGAAAGTTCTCTTGGTCGCTCTATTGATGATTTATTCGTAAATTTTTATCCCCCCATTGCCGCCGCTTCTATTGCTCAAGTTCATCCAGCTGAATACAGTGATGAAACTGGCCATAAGAAAAAATGTGCTGTAAAAGTTATTCGTCCCAATATCAGAGCACGTTTTTCTAAAGATCTTAGAGGATTCTATCTCATTGCTCATTTACAAGAGCGCTATATCCCTGCCTCTCGAAGGCTTCGTCCTGTTTGTGTGGTGGATACTTTAGCACAAACAACACGACTTGAAATGGATTTACGCTTAGAAGCAGCAGCTATATCTGAAATGGCTGAAAATATTCAACATGATACAGGCTTTCGGGTTCCACGTATTGACTGGGAACGGACAGGACGTAATGTTCTTACAATGGAATGGATTGATGGTATAAGAATATCCGAAACTTCCAAACTCAAAGAAGCAGGATTTGATTTGAAGGCGCTTGCTATTACGCTTATTCAATCTTTTCTTCGTCATACATTGCGTGATGGTTTTTTTCACGCCGATATGCATCCTGGTAATTTATTTGTAGATGAAAAAGGATGTATTGTTGCTGTTGACCTAGGCATTACAGGAAGGCTTGGTAAAAAAGAAAAGCATTTCCTTGCTGAAATTCTTTATGGCTTTATTACCCGCGATTACCATCGGGTTGCACGCGCCCATTTTGAGGCAGGTTATGTTCCTTCACACCATAATATCGAAAGCTTTGCGCAAGCCAACCGCGCTATTGGCGAACCAATTCACGGACAATCAGCACAAAGCATTTCCATGGCTAAATTGCTCACTTTATTGTTTGAAGTCACTGAATTATTTGACATGCAAACGCGACCTGAACTTTTATTGTTGCAAAAAACGATGGTTGTTGTGGAAGGCGTTGCCCGCACATTAGACCCCACTTTTAATATGTGGAAAGCTTCTGAACCCGTTGTCAAAGAATGGATTAGTAAAAATTTAGGACCCGTAGGCGTTGCAAAAGACTTTAGTGAAGGAGCACAAGCTCTCCTTTCGCTGGCACGCAAAACACCACAATTGGTTCAAAATTTCCAACGTATAGAAGAAGATTTCAATCAAATGAGAAAAACAGGTTTTAATCTTTCTCCTGCTACCCTCAAACAACTTGCTGTGGAACAAAGTCATAGAAACCGTTATGGTCGTTATAGTCTTTTTATCATTGCACTTTGTTGCGCTTGTCTTACTTTTTACTTTTTTCATCTTTTCTAATCTCCTTAATATGCTAAAATATCAACAATGAAATCATTGCAATCATTTTATTTCTTGGAGGTATTTTATGGCCAGTATTACCATTCGTAACCTGTCTCCTGAAACCAAAGAAGCTTTACGCATACGCGCCGCGCAAAATGGTATTTCTATGGAAGAAGAAGTCCGACGCCTTTTAAGCAATCCCACTCCTCTCACCACACAACCCCTTCATACTAGCGCTGTTGAAATGCAATCATTGAAATCAAAATCTCTCCTTCTTATTATTGGTGGAAGTATTGCATCCTATAAAGCACTTGATTTGATTCGCCGTTTACAAGAACGTGGAGCACATTTAAAAGTTGTAATGACAAAAGCAGCGCAAAAGTTTATTACGCCTTTAGCCGCTGAAGCTTTAAGCGGTGGTACTGTATATACTGATTTATTTTCACGCGAAGAAGAACACGATATCGGACATATCCGTTTAGCACGTAATGCTGACCTTATTATTTTAGCCCCTGCTACAGCCAATCGCATTGCAAAAATAGCCAATGGCATAGGAGATGATCTGACTGATTGCATTCTTTTAGCGGCACGCTGTCCACTCTTAATTGCACCCGCCATGAATCCGTCCATGTGGGCGCATCCTGCCACTATTCGCAATGTTGCACAACTGCGCGCAGATGGCGTTCATATCATCGGACCAGAAATCGGAAATATGGCTGAACGTGACGAGATAGGATATGGACGCATGAGCGAACCTTTAACTATTGTTGCTACCATAGAGGCTCTTTTGAATGGGCATGAAAAACCTCTCTCTGACCGCCATTTCATCGTTACCTCTGGCCCTACCCATGAACCAATTGATCCAGTACGTTATCTTGCTAATAGGTCTTCAGGTAAACAAGGCCATGCCATCGCAACCGCTCTTGCGCATTTGGGTGCAAAAGTAACACTTATTTGTGGACCTGTTAATCTTGCAGACCCACAAGAAATAAAAACCATTCATGTTGAAACAGCACAACAGATGTTACAAGCCGTTCAAACCGCATTGCCTGCTGATGGTGCTATCTTTGTTGCCGCTGTTTGTGACTGGCGCAGTCAAACGCAGTCTTTACACAAAATTAAAAAGAATGCTCATAAAATACCACCATCCCTTCATATGGTTGAAAATCCTGACATTTTAGCAACGATTGGACACGCTCCAAACCGCCCCTCATTGGTCATTGGTTTTGCTGCTGAAACATGTGATATCATTGCCAATGCGCAAAAAAAATGTGTTGAAAAAGGAGCTGATTTCATTCTTGCTAATGATATTTCTCTTCAACTAGATGGTACAAGTGTCATGGGTGCTGATACAAATCAAGTTTATCTCGTAAGTAGAAAAAAAGTTGAACAATGGCCCCATATGAGTAAACAACACGTAGCGCAAAAATTAGCAAACGTGATTGTATCATTTCTTGCCCCCAAAACACCTACTCCTCATGAGGAAAATATACCCCTTTGCAAATAAGAACTCTTCAAACGCGTTGATATTAAAACACCTTATAAAATAGAACTGACAATATGTGTCTATCCATCTCAATTAGTATATAATATTTCTGGTTTATAATGATAATATCGCATTGTTCATATTAAATTAGAATCCCAGATATCATAAGATTCTCTCATTCCCAATCTCTCTCATGTTGAATCAATAAAAATCATTTTCTTGCACGTTGTAAACAAGGATAACTGTATGAATACAAAACGTTTCAGAAAGAACTAAAAGCGCTTATAATGGACCGTCTCAAGAACCAAGGGCTTGTCTCGGACAACACTGAGGATGATGGTGCCAGCGTGCTCTTTTTATTAAGCGTAAAGTTAGTGATGCCCTATAAGTTTTATATTATTCACGAGAGCTTTACCCATATACCATTCACAAACGCTGTTGCGAAATGGGTGTGATGAGCCGTTGGGAAATGTTTTTTTAAAAAATCCTATCTCACCCTAGCCTTCATAAAAGCAGGATCTATTGCACCACTGTCTCGCCAGCTTATAAAAAAACAAGCTATCATTCACTTTGGCTACCATCAATTTTGACAAAGCTCTTGCACTGGATAAAATTTATAAAAAGCATTTTCTTTATTCAATGTTTTTATCCCCATATTGGTCATATTTATAATATGCAAATAAATGATTTTGATTGTTTCATGATGAGAGCAGCTAATGAGAAAATATGACAACTTTATTTTGAGCTCTTATTCGCTATGAAAAATAATGTATAAATCAATGATATTATAACATCTCAATGCAATTTGAAGCATATCTCACACTGACGCTTATAAAGAGTGTAGACAAAATTCACTGCACCACTGTCTATAAGTTTATGAAACTGAAGCCTTTATTATTTTCCTCAGTGATCGGTCTTTAAGATTAAATGTGTGTGTCCTCTCTTCAGAATACCAAGACCACAAAAACTAGAATTTTATCCATGATATCCTCACATTGTGATGTTTCATGAGAAGCATTTTTATTCCTTTATCGAAAGCTTTGTATCCATACATTGGTCTCGCCTATAATGTGTACGTAAATAATTTTTTGATGTTGAATAGAGTCTTTGAAATTAAAGAATATTTCTATATTTGGGATTTTATTCAAGTTGAAAATGATCAATTCTCTTCGATAAATTAGTGGTGTTATTATCTAAAAATTATTTGATACAATGCACCACTTGTATGAAAAGTGCTTCAATGAATGCTTACTTCATTGCACTTATAGCTTTTAAAATTCAAAATCTCATCATTTTTAAGCATCCGTGGTTTTTCCCTTTCTTTGCTTCTTCTCAAAAAACTGCTCTTCTATGGGATCGGACGGTCAATCGCCTAAGCTTATTTTTTCCACTTCTATCATATTAATCATTCTGTTGCCCAAAATTAGAATATCTACGGAGCTACTACGTTACCCCTATTCCATTGAACTCAATATTTTTTTGAAAGCGAGGGGCAAAAGCATGCCGCCAAATAGTAGAAAAGTACAGAATTTTAGGAATTGTGCAAAACAATTAAGCACTTAGATAAACGAAGTTAGATAACTCTACTGAATAAATAGAAGTAAACAACTTTTCTCCCAAATAGTTCTTATTCCTTAATTTTTTACATATATCATATAAACGGAATAATCTACACTATGTACAAAAATACTAAAAATTTCTTCTACAACAGCTACTTTTTAAATTCTTCTTTGTTTTTAAAAATCAAAATTTCTATTTATTCAAACTTTATTTTTAACAAAGAAACTTTAACCGTTTTTTATAATGTTCTTGAAAAAAATCTTGTAATTCAAAGAAAGAAAAAATTACACTGTACATACTTTAAATATATTTCTTGTTTTTTTTGCTTCTTTCCTTAGTTTATTAATCTATGATTTTTACTGCTGCTTATCGTGCTTTACAACGTCTTCTGACCTCGCAATATCGTATTATGATACTGAAAGCATTGGGGGTTACTTTTTTCATTCTCACCATTTTATGGTTATGTGTGCACCAACTTTTTGTGTCTTACTTTTGGCCCTGGATTGCTCAATTTCTTCCTGGACTTCCTAGTTGGGCGGGATGGATTGGTTTTAGCATGCTTATCATTTTTAATCTTGGTTTGGCTCTTTTGTTGGCTTTTTTGATTGCACCGATCTCAGCTATGATTGGTGGTTTTTTCATTGACTCTGCTGCTGAAATCATTGAAAAAGAGGATTACCCAAACGAGCCTATTGGACAAGCTTTGCCGTTTCAGCGTTCTCTTATCATTTCCTTTAAATTTGTTATTTTAAGCCTTCTTGGTAATGGAATTGCTTTTATTTTATTCTTCATACCAGGTATTAATTTAATTGCTTTTTATCTTATTAATGGTTATTTGCTCGGTCATGAATATTTCTTGTTTGCGGCTTACCGTTTTCGAACAGAACAAGATGCCCTTGCTTTTTTACATACTCATTACACAGCGGTTTTTGGCGCAGGATTATTGATAGCGCTTTTTGTTTCGATTCCAATTCTTAATTTAGCAACACCGCTTTTTGCAGCCGCCTTTATGACATATTTACACAAAATGCTTTCCCAAAAGACCATGGCACGCATTACACAAAAATAGTGTTCCTTGACTTTAAGGTTAATAAAACTTGCCAGCCAAAGAAAGCATAATATAAAATTTTATGCTTTATCTTTTATTAAAGCAATATATTGATTTATAATGATAACTTATCGTTTCACAACATGAGTGAAAAACCTAAATATTATGAGGGTTTCTCATTTTAATCCTATTCATATTGGATCAATTGAAATCGTTTGTTAATATGTCATAAATGGAGGTGGTGTGCGGATAAAAGTACTTTCAAAAAGGCGTGAAATATCTTTATATGAATCCTCTTAATGCAAACATTATCGTCGTATTGAAAACTGAAAAAGAATATGATGGTGCCGCTTTGTACCTTCTATTTCAGTAAAAACGGATAGCATAATGTTTTTTATACCATTCATGGAGAGTGTATACTCTTCATAAGAGAGTTTTGGAAATTATTGAAAGATATCTGTGTAAAACAAGCACGTAAATGAGTAATATAATGGTATTTTGAGCGTATTCTATTTTAATTGTAAAAAGCGTGCGCTTTAAAGAAACCTTTTGAAAAAAATCTTGCTCTGATGTTAGCGTTTCGCTAATATAGCGTTATTGTATTCATTATCTTTAATGGATTATTTTAGCCTTGTTAGCGCCTTATACTATAAGGTTTCTTTTCTTCAAAACTGTTGATACGAATGATTAATTGGATATTCATTTTTATTAAAAAATAAGGCGTTTGTTAACCATCGCAAGGAGTAAATTTTAACACCAAAGTAAAAAATACAAACATGTAAGTTCTTAAAACTTATGAGAAATTTATTATAGGGAATACTCTTCATGATGCATATGATTGTTATAATATGGGAAAAATTAAAAATTAAAAAACAAGCTATACGTACACTGATAAAAGTATTAAATAGACTCCTTTGTTCAACCGGTAAAGCAAATGTGACTGCTTAAGTTCTATATTCTTTCAAATCATGCAAAAGATGCACAATATTTAAAGGAAGGTTATAAAGATGAACTGGATTACAAATTATGTTCGTCCTAAAATTAACTCTATATTGGGGCGCCGTGAAATTCCAGAAAATCTATGGATTAAAGATCCTACCAGTGGTGAAATGGTCTTCCATAAAGATCTGGAAGCTAATCAATTTGTAGCTCCCAATTCTGGTCATCATATGCGTATCAGTGCTAAAAATCGTCTCATGCATTTTTTTGATGATGGTGTTTATACAGCTCTTGAAAATCCAAAAGTTGTAACAGATCCTTTAAAATTTCGTGACGAAAAACGCTATATTGACCGGTTAAAAGATTATCGTTCTAAACTTGGGGTTGATGACAATATTTTAAGTGCACGTGGTACGATTGAAGGCTTACCAATTATTGCAACTGTTCAAGATTTCGCCTTTATGGGTGGATCACTTGGTATGGCTTCAGGAGAAGCTATTATCAAAGCTTTTGATACTGCCATTGCTGAAAGGCGTCCGCTGGTTCTTTTTGCTGCTTCTGGTGGTGCACGCATGCAAGAAGGAACACTCTCGTTGATGCAAATGCCCCGTACAACAGTAGCAATTGAAATGTTGAAAGAAGCAAAGCTTCCCTATATTGTTGTGCTGACTAATCCAACCACCGGTGGTGTTACTGCTTCTTACGCCATGCTTGGTGATATTCACATTGCCGAGCCTGGCGCTATGATTGGTTTTGCTGGTCCACGTGTGATTCAACAAACTATACGCGAAACCCTACCAGAAGGTTTTCAAAGTAGTGAATATCTGCTTGAACATGGTATGATTGATATGGTTGTATCGCGTTTAGAAATGAAAACAACAATTGCGCGTATTTTACGCTTGATGATGAAACGCCCTGCTGTTTTTAACCCTTCCGATCCATCCCCAACAGACTCTCAAACATCGCTTTCTAGGACAAAAGCAGCTTAAGTTTATGCAACAAAGTCAAATACAAAGGGTGGTGGATGATTTACTAAAAAATTATCCGAAAAAATTTGATCTTTCTTTAGAGCGTATTGTTCACCTTTTAGAGCGTCTTGGTAACCCACATTTAAAACTTGCCCCTGTTATTCACATCGCTGGAACAAATGGCAAAGGATCTGCTTCAGCAATTTGCCGTGCTCTTTTGGAAAGTGCAGGATACCGCGTTCATGTTTATAGCTCACCTCATCTCGTCAACTGGAATGAACGCTGCCGGTTAGGTCAAAAAGGAGGTGGTCAACTTGTTACAGAAAACCAATTGGCTGAGACAATCCGTGAAATTATAAAAGTAAATCGTCAAGAGCCGATTACTATTTTTGAAATTTTTACAGCCGCTGCCTTTATGTTGTTTAGTATACATCCAGCTGATGTTGTCATTTTAGAAGTTGGATTGGGAGGACGTTTTGATGCTACCAATGTCGTTAACAAACCAGCTGTATCGCTTATTATGCCCATTGATTATGATCATGAGAGCTTTCTTGGAAATACAATTGCTCAAATCGCTTTTCAAAAAGGAGGGATTATCAAACCAAACGTTCCTGTAGTCATTGGGAAGCAAAATTATGAAGAAACTCTTGCTACTTTAATACCCCTTGCTAATAAAAATAAAGCATTTTATGCTCTCTTTGATCAAGATTATCAAAGTTATAAAGAACATGGACGTATGGTTTTTCAAAACAATCAAGGTCTCATGGATCTTCCCCTTCCTAACCTTATTGGAGACCACCAAGTTGCCAATGCTGGTGCATCTCTTGAAGCAGTTTATCAAGCGGGTTTTCAACTTTCAGAACAAACCATAAATGACGCTTTAAAAAATATTTATTGGCCCGCACGAATGCAGCATCTTACCCAAGGACTTTTGGTTGATCAACTATCTCCTGATATTGATTTATGGTTAGATGGTGGTCACAATCCTGCTGCAGGAAAAGTTATTGCGGCAGAACTTACACAATGGAGAAAAAAAACAGATCGCCCCATTATTATGATTGCTGGCATGCTTAATACCAAAGATGCTGTCGGTTATTTTCGTCCTTTAGCTAACCTTGTCGATAAAGTATATACGATACCGCTGCTTGACAATAATGCCAGTATCTCTCCAACAGACTTAGCTGAATCAGCCCAAAAAGTAGGAATCCCTGCTGCCCCAAAAGCGCACCTACAAGATGCTTTGCATAAAATTAAAATGGAATATAAAGAGGCTATTGTCCTTATTAGTGGTTCTCTTTATCTTGCGGGTGATATTTTGCGTGACAATAAAACACCACCGTGCTAGATAATTAGCTATTTTTAAAGCTTTGAAAGATAGACTTTTTAATCATGCAACTTGATTGTGCACTTTATCAACATCCTAAACTCATTACTGTTTTTGGCGGATCCGGTTTTGTAGGACGACATGTCGTTGAAACTTTGACTAAGCGGGGATATCGCGTTCGCATCGCTGTTCGTTGTCCACAAAAAGCTTATTATATGCTCCAAATAGGAGAAGTAGGACAAACCCAAATGCTTAAAACAGATATCAAGCATCGTGCCTCTGTTGCACGCGCATTGCTTGGAGCTGATGCGGCAGTGTTTTTACCCGGTAGCTTAAAACAAGCAAATCAATCGAATTTTAAAAACACACAAATTGATGGTGTTTACAATGTTGCTGAATTAACAGCAGAAACTGGTATTCCGCTCATCTATATGTCAACACTTGTGGCTAACGAGAATGCTTCATGTCTTTATGCACGTGTTAAGTTTATGGGTGAACAAATCATTCATAACAAGCATCTTCAAGCAATTATTATCCGTCCATCCGTTATCTTTGGACCAGAGGATTGTTTCTTTAACACCTTAGCAGATTTGTCACGTTTTTTACCAATTATGCCTCTTTTTGGAGGTGGACAAAGCAAATTGCAACCCGTGTATGTTGGTGACGTTGCTGAGTTTATCGTGCGCGCTTTAGATGGACAGGTTGCTTGGGGAAAAAATTATGATCTTGGTGGTCCCCAGATTATCACCTTCCAAAATGCTCTTGAAAATATACTTAAAATCATTCGTCGTAAAAAAACAATCCTATCTATGCCTCTTTCTGTCGGTCTATTGATTGGAGGAATTTTGGGAACAATCGGTAAATTGCCTTTTGTACCAACACTCGTAACAGCCAATCAGATACGTTTTTTGCAAATGGATAACATTGTCTCTAAAGAAGCTATAGAGAATGGATATACGCTAGAAGGTGTGGGTATTACCCCCAGAGCAATGGCAGCATTCTTGCCAAGTTATCTCTGGCGATTTCGTCCACATGGTCAATTTTCCCAAAACCTACTCGTCTAGAATAAATTCTTCCAAAACTGAGTTAATTATTTGATTTATAATTCATAGCGCGTTGTTAGCGGTTTTAAAATCAGAGTGTTCAATAGAGTGATGTTTTTACATTTTAAATACTCTATTCAGTATCACAAAAAATGTTTAATCGTATATCTATAGTCTTTTGATAAAAATCGTTGAAAACAGGAGAAAAGCACTTCTTATAAACTGTCTTTATCCAAGAGCAGGTGCAACATTGGAATCCTAAAGAACCGATTCTGAACTGCCTATCCATAAACATGATAATCTATGGCTTTGCATTTATATTATTTTGCTAAAAAGCTTAATAATGAGATTAAAGTAATTCTTCCTTTTTCAACAACCGCATAAGTGTGTAGAATACGAGTATACTACTTTCGATATTATCCCATAAAAATCAATATAAAAACTGTAAAGCAATGCACCATTTTTATTATTTAAAAGGTATTCCCTCTGGAGACTTTTAAAAGCTTTAAAGTTACGTGAAAAGGATAGAATTTTGTTTATATAATAAAACTTATCATGAAGATCTCCTACTCCGTCAGCAACATCACTACTCAGATCCATAAATGCATATTTGTTGCACAAATTTATGGAGATTTTAAAAGAGCTTTTTCACATAAAGAAGTCCTCTTCTTGTCTTGCATTTTTTTTTAATTTCTCCTACCGTCTCGGAAAAACTTATTTTAAAGGAATGAAGAATGGCAGCTCAAGATTTTGTTGTCAAAGATATTGCACTTGCCGCTTATGGTCGTAAAGAACTTGATATTGCTGAAACAGAAATGCCTGGTTTGATGGCTTGTCGTAAGGAGTTTTCTTCCAGTCAACCTTTGCGCGGAGCGCGTATTTCTGGCTCATTGCACATGACAATTCAGACAGCTGTTTTAATTGAAACATTAAAAGCGATTGGCGCCGATATACGATGGAGCTCTAGCAATATTTTTTCTACGCAAGACCATGCAGCAGCAGCTATCGCCGCAACTGGCATTCCTGTATTTGCCATTAAAGGTGAAACATTGGAAGAATATTGGACTTATATAGATGCAATCTTCCAATGGCCAGATGGTAATCCTTCCAATCTTATTTTAGATGATGGAGCTGACGCCACAAACTATATTTTAATGGGAAGTCGTGCAGAACAAAATAAAGATATTTTATCGCATCCCAAAACAGAAGAAGAAGAAATTTTTTTCAAACAAATACAAAAGCGTATGGATGCAACGCCAGGTTTTTTTACACGACAGCGCGCAGCAATTAAAGGTGTAAGCGAAGAAACCACAACAGGTGTAAACCGTCTTTATCAGTTACAAAAAGAAGGACTTCTACCTTTTCCTGCTATTAATGTTAATGATAGCGTCACTAAATCAAAATTTGATAATAAATATGGATGTAAAGAATCATTGGTCGATGGTATTCGACGTGGAACAGATGTGATGATCGCTGGTAAAACTGCCATTGTCTGTGGTTATGGTGATGTAGGAAAAGGTTCAGCAGCATCTCTTTCTGGTGCTGGGGCTCGTGTTAAAGTAACAGAAATTGATCCTATCTGCGCTCTTCAAGCCGCTATGGATGGCTATGAAGTTGTTAATTTGGATGATGCTGCTTCCAGTGCTGATATTATCATCACGACAACAGGCAATAAAGATGTTGTTCGTTTAGATCATATGCGACAAGTAAAGGATATGTGTATTCTTGGAAATATTGGTCATTTTGATAACGAAATCCAAGTCGCTGCCCTTAGAAATTTGCCATGGACAAATATTAAACCACAAGTTGATATGATCACCTTTCCCGATGGAAAACGCATCATTTTGCTCTCTGAAGGGCGTTTGTTAAACCTCGGGAATGCGACTGGGCATCCTTCTTTTGTCATGTCAGCCTCGTTTACTAATCAAGTTTTAGCGCAAATTGAACTTTTTACCCGTTCAGAACACTATACAAATGAAGTCACTGTTTTGCCTAAACATCTTGATGAAAAGGTTGCACGTCTACATCTGGATCGGTTAGGAATAAAATTAAGTGTTTTATCAGAAGAACAAGCCGCTTATATTGGAGTCTCACCACAAGGACCTTATAAACCAAACCATTACCGTTACTAATACGTTTCCTTGGGTTAAAAAAGGGAAAGATGCCGTGCTCAGCTTTGGTGACTATAACCCCAAAGAAAAAACTCAAAAAGAGATCCGAATCTATACGTATATATTTTGCCTTTTTTTCTTTTTTTCTCCAACATGCGCTTTTGCTCAGTCATTGGAAGGTTATTTACCATTTTTCTTCACTTTGCCGAATGGTCCATGGCTGCTTTTAGCGCTGTGTGGAGGAATTTCTTGTGCTTCACTTCTCTCGTGTATAGCTGTTACCGTGCGTGCAAAAAAAACTGCACAGAAGCCTTTGAAGATAATTCAGGCAAATTTTTCTGAAAAACTTAAATATTATGAATGGCTTCTGGAAGAAACCGAGCAATTCCTTCTTATTTGGGAAAATCCAACAACTTTACCCCGTGTTGTTGGTGCTCTTTCTGCATTGCAAAAAATAGGAATCGATCAGAAAGATTTTCAGCGTTTTGAGCTCTGGGTTGAAGAAAATTCTCTGCGAGAACTTGATTATGCATTGACTCAACTACGTTGTAAATGTCACCCTTTTGATCTTTCTATCACCACCACAAACAATGTACCGCTACAAGTTACAGGAGTCATCGCAGGAACAGTCGCCATTGCTCGTTTTCAAGATATCTCAAAACAACAGAGAGAAAATTCTCGTTTACAGAAAGATATCGCCCGCCTTCTTACTGAATTGAGAATGCAGCGTAATCTTCTTGATCTTATTCAAGAGCCCGTATGGATAAAAGATTGTGAAGGAAAAGTTTGTTTTATCAATCGCGCCTTTAGAGAAATGACAGACTTTCGTGAAGACAGTGATGACGTGGGGGATCTTTTCAATGAAAATACACAACGCAAAACAGATGAAACAGAAACTATTTTTCAAGAACATGTTCATACGGTTATTGGTGGAGAACGGCACCGTTTTCATCTCACACGTATTACAACAGCTGAAGGGATGGCAGCTTTTGCACGTAATGACAGCGCATATGAAAATCTTTCTCATGAATTAAGATATGTTCTTCAAAGCCATTGTGAAACACTTGACCAAATTTCAACAGCTGTAGCCATTTTTGATACAAACCAAAAATTAAAATTCTGTAATCATGCTTTTAAAATTTTATGGCCGTTGGAGAGTTCTTTTTTAGAAAGTGAACCAAGCCATACATTGTTTCTTGAACGTTTACGTGAAAAGGGGCTCATTGCTGAACACCCTGATTGGCGCGCATGGAAAGAAGAACTTTTAAAAGCCTATTGGCAAACAGAATCGAACCAACAAATTTGGAATCTTCCAGATGGGCGTACGGTGCGTGTTGTCTCGAACCCTCATCCACAAGGAGGTGTCACTTGGCTTTACGAAAACCTTACAGAAAAAATTGATCTTGAGCGCCGTTATAATACACTTATTAAAATACAAGGTGAAACACTTGATAAACTTTCTGAAGGTGTGGTCGTTTTTGGTACTGATGGACGCCTTCGCTTATCGAATCCTGCCTTGTCGAAATTGTGGTCTCTTCCTTATAATTTACTGGTAGAAGGAACCCATATTACACAGTTACAAAGCCATTGTTCAGCCTTAACCTTGGGGCAAGAATGGAATCAATTTACCAAGTTCATTACCGGTTTTGCTGAAAAACGTGAAACATTTTCAGGTCGTATAGATCTTAAAAATGATATGATTATTGACTATACTCTGGTCCCTCTTCCTAATGGACAAACGATGCTTACTTTTGTGAATGTTACGGACACTGTCCATGTTGCGCGTGCTCTTCAAGAAAAAAATGAAGCATTAGAAAGTGCTGATCGTTTGCGTAATGAATTTGTCCAACATGTTTCTTATGAATTACGCACACCTCTCACCAATATTATTGGATTTTCCGATATTTTACGTGATCAAATTTTCGGCTCTATCAATGAACGTCAACAAGAATATCTTGAACACATTCATTCAGAATCAGGAACTCTTTTAAATATTGTTAACGATATTCTTGATCTTGCTACCCTTGATGCAGGCATTATGGAGTTGGACATAAAATCGGTTAACATTGCCGATGCTATGATACAAGCAGTAGCACGTGTAGAAGATCGCCTTAATGGACGTCATATTACGCTTTTACAACAAATTTTTCCTTCCTTAAATTCTATTTCTGCTGATGAAAAGCGCTTGCATCAAATTTTTGTGAATGTCCTGAGTAATGCTATTAATTTTGCAACAGAGGCGAGTACTATTGAATTTTGCGTTGATGAACAAGATGATAACATTGTCTTTAGCGTTCACAATCAGGGCTCTGACATCCCAGAAGATGTCCTTGATCGTATTTTTAAACGTTTTTCTTCCCATTCACACCATGGTGGGCGTGCGGGAGCGGGTCTTGGCCTTTCCCTTGTAAAAAGTTTCGTTGAACTACACGGTGGACATGTTGAAATTCTTACCGGTTCTGGAAAAGGAACAACAGTTAAATGTTTTTTCCCACTCTCCAAAGGAGATACGATTTTTTAATTTTAACCTTTATGATAACAAAAATTTTTCATCCATTTCATGGAACTTTTAATGAATTTTAGTTTTTTTCTTGAAAATGAAGAGGCAACAAAGCTTTTTGCACAAAATTTAGCTCTTTCTTTAAAGCCAGGAGATCTTGTAACGCTGCAAGGAGATCTTGGAACTGGAAAGTCAACCATTGCACGTACAATCATTCAAACACTTGCGAACGATAACACTATGGATGTTCCAAGCCCTACTTTTACTCTTGTGCAAAGCTATCAACTTCCAAAGTTTGAAATTATTCATGCTGATCTTTATCGCCTTTCTATGGCAGAAGAAATTGATGAATTAGGGCTTCATGAAGCTCGTGAGAAAAATATTTTACTTGTTGAATGGCCAGAAAGAAATACAGCTCTTTTAGAGCTTGCCACTTTTGCACTCACTTTACACTATAAAGAACATGGGCGTCATGTAACAGTTAGATCAGCGCAACATTCCATTGAATGTTTGCAACAGTCTTTCGCAATTCGTACATTTTAAAAAAACATGAACATCATCATTTTTTAAATTGATAATACCTCAGTACTACCTATGAAATCTGAGATGATGGACAACATAAAGAAGGCTTCATGGAGGCACCAACCATGGAAGATGAAACGAAATGCTGACTCTTTTATATAACAATGACATAAATTGCAAAGGACAGCCATTAATTTATAGGAATTCATCAATTTATTTTAGAGAATCTGATACCTACAATTTTGATTTTAGAGAATAGTATAAGAGAATTTTAAATTGAAGTGATAACCCTTTAGAAGAGCATTATATAACCTGTAGTGAATTGCTTGTTTCTTTCTGCTTAAAAACTGTGAGCTTCAGAAAAGTAATTTGCAAAGTTTTTGCTTAAAATCTCCCTTTATGTGTTGAAAACACTATCTATCTCAATAGTCTTATCTAAGAAGAAATACCTTTAATGAAATTATCATTCACCCAATATTTTTAACGCGCCTATAAGGAAAGAATTGCATATATTCTTCATACAAAGCAATTTTTTATAAAAAATGGTCAATTGAATCATGCATAAAAGCACGAATTCTTAAATTCATTTAAAATTTTGATTTTTATTGTCTTTTCATTATAATATAATGCAAAAAAGAATATTTTAAAAAAGTCAAAAGGAGAGACAAAATTTCTCTCCTTTATAGTGATTATACGTGGAATTAACTAAGCCCATCTTTTATCCATTCAGAAAGACGTCCTTTAGAGGTAGCGCCAACCATATTCGATGAAATATTTCCATTTTTAAACATTAGTAATGTAGGGATAGAACGTACTCCGTATTGGGTAGCCAGTTCCGGATTTTCATCAATATTTACCTTAGCAATTTTAACTTGATTTTGCATTTCTATTGAAATTTCATCCAAAATTGGAGCAATCACTTTGCAAGGGCCACACCATTCTGCCCAAAAATCAACCACAACAGGGGTGGAAGAGGTTAGAACTTCACTTTCGAAATTGTCCTTATCAACTTTTATACACGTCATTTATTTATCCTTTATATTCACCTTTTATAGATTGGTATAATAACAATTCATATCAAGTTATTGCAAAGATAAATTATTAAAGGACTTTTTTACACTAGGGATTGTGCGTTGTGTTTGTTTGAGCGATTTTATGAAAGTAAATAAAGTGTAAAAATGCTTTGCAGGGAAAAGACTAACTTATAAGGCAACTTCACTAAGAAATGCCTCAAGTTTTTCTGGAGGAAGTTTAAAAATTTTGGCTTCTTTACTGTAGATAAGCAGAGCCTGTATATCTTTATCGGGATGAATAGCTTGCAATAATTTTCGATAAAGAGCCATTTGCAACCAATGATGGGAAGCAATAGCAGCTTCATTTTCTGGCGGGGTTCCTGTTTTAAAATCTGCAAAGATAACGCTGTTTTGCGTGATGTAGAGACGGTCAATTTGACCAGAGATTGCTTGTTCTTTTCCACGAATTTTCACAATACCCATTAAGGAGACCTCAGCACGTGAATGCTCAGAGAAAAGGGGTTTGAGATAAACATGATCTAATATTTTCCAAATATGGCTAAGAGCATCTTCTCTTTGGCTCTCATGCCAATGAGAGGCTTTGATATTGAGATAGTTTCGAGCATAATCTCGACATTTTTGTGGGGGACAATCGGGCAAATACTGTAACAATCGGTGAACGAGATTACCATATTCAATGGAAAAAGCTCTGTTTGTGTTCATGGCTCCTAAAACAGGTGAAGTGGTAAGCTGTTTTGGATTTGAGGACAGCTCTGTATCAGCTTCAATGGAAAGGCTCGCCACTGACGGTTTTAACGGTTTTGGTAACACTGGTTCTGCTGGTACTTTATGAGAGAAAAAAGCAGGCAAAGGTGGTAAGGTTTGGCATTCAGCGGAAGGAACTTTTGAGTTTATAGAAGTAGAAGAAGCAGGTGTAATGCAATAACGCCAAGCTGCAATATCTTCCGAAGAATCTTTTATAGCAAGGGCATGCGGTTCGAGGGCTTTTTTTACGAGTTGTAACCATGTATAAGATGGCGTTTTCGGACCTTTATATCCACAAATAAACAAGCGATCTTCAGCGCGTGTCATTCCTACATAAAGAAGACGCCTATATTCTTCTTCTGCACGCTCTTTTAAATATGAAATTGCTTGTTTAGAGAGTTTTGTATTAAACTTTTCATTGGGGCGCCAAATAAAGGCTTGTTTTCCGTTCCATTGTGCATTGTTTAAAGGAACTTTAAGCAAGTGAGGCGCATGCTGAGGATGCCAAATCGCACTGCCAGGATCGACTAAAAACACAACAGCAGCCTCTAGTCCTTTTGCAGCATGAACAGTCATAATGCGAATTTCTTCATTACTTTGTTCAAATTCACGTTTAATTTCTGGTTCGCTTGCACTTAATGTTTCTAAAAAAGCTTGTAATCCTGGTAATCCTGTTTTTTGAATAGTGAGCGTATAATCCATAAAAGCATCGAGCACATCATTTGCTTCAGATCCTAAACGAGACAGAATTTTTTGTCGTCCCTTATCATTGTTCAAAATATGGCTATAAAACTCGAAAACTGGTATTTTATCCACTAAAGCGCGATAATGGTTCAGCTTTTCAAAAGCATCTTTAAAAGATATCTGCGATGATATATGCGCGCACAGACTTTGCCAAAGAGAGCCGGTGCGGTGTACGGCAAGCTGATAGAGTTCCTCTTCACTAAGAGCAAAAAGTGGGCTTTTTAAAACACAAGCAAGAGAAAGATCATCTTGTGGCTGTAAAACAAAACGCGCAAGCGCCATTAAATCACGGATACTAATATGTTTGGTAAGCTGTAAACGATCAGCCCCTGCTACGGGAATATTACGGTGTTTAAGAGCACGCGAAAGAGCTGAGACAAATTGATCACGTTTACGGACCAAGATCATAATATCACTTGCACGTATTAAGCGTCCTTTTGCTGGAAGCATTTCGCCTTTTTGTAACCAGTCAGCAATCGTTTCAGCAATTTTTTCTGCTAAACGGACTTCAGGTGTATCTAAATGATTAACAGTTGCATGCCAATCTTGAGGAAACTCACTCGTTTCTTTTGAAATGGCATCCCATATAATAACTTCACCCGGACTATGAACCCGAATAGCTTCATGCACCGTTTTTGTATTTTCTGCCGAAAGTCCTTTATAGTTTTCTGGTGTTTCAAAAACAAGATCAACGCTTTTAAGAACATCTGCTGTAGAGCGAAAAGAATAATGCAGTTGTATTTTTTCAAATTGCTGATTTGTTTGTTGCACTTTTTTTTGAATAATTCGTCCATTTGCAGCAAAATTTTCTGGAGCAGCGCCTTGAAAAGAATAAATAGATTGCTTTTCATCTCCAACAGCAAAAAGAGTGCGTATGTTTGTTCGTTGGCTATACCCTGAAAAAAATTCCTGTGCCAACAGTTGAATAATTTGCCATTGCTCAGGGTTGGTGTCTTGTGCTTCATCAAGTAGAATATGATCAAGTCCCTGATCAAGTTTATAGTGCACCCATTGGCTTGCACCTTTGCGCTGTAACAAATGAAGTGTACGCTCAATAAGGTCATCAAAGTCTAAGAAGCCATTGGACTTTTTTAGATTCTTATAAATTTTGAGATAAATAGTACAGAGCTGAAAAGCAGCCATATTGAGAGTGGCAACCTTTGCGCATTGATATTTTTCTAAAAGAACAGAAAGCTTGTTTTGTTTATCTTCAAGCATTTGTTGAATAAAAGGCCAAATTTCGTCTGACTTTTTATGAGATAAATGTGAAAAATTACGCGGCTCACCTTTTGTTGTAAAATAAACATCAGAAATAATATTGAGAATATTTGTCTCATCATGCACCTTTTCTAATTGGGAAAGTTTTGCCACCATATCCTTAAAGCTTTGATTACCATTGGTTTCACAATGCTTAAGAGCATAAAGAGGAAGGCGCGCTGTTTGTTTAATTTGTTCCAGAAGATATTGATTTGTTTCATTGGGCGCTAAGTTAAAAAGCGCGCGCAATTTTTCTTCTCCATTTTCAGATAAAAGAGAAGATAAAAAATCAGACAATTTATGTTGCTTTTCAACTGTTTCATAGAGCAATTGGTTAAAAGTATGTTCGCTAATAACTTGAAGTAACTGTTGCAAAGCAGGTTGTACATCACGACGGGCTAAAAGTTCGCGACGGGATTCTTGTTGTAATTTTTTTCGACCGATATCATCGGGAAGTTCAAAATGCCCTGCAATATTGGCTTCTAACATAAATTGATGTAAGAGAGATTCACAAAAAGCATGAATCGTTTGAATTTTTAAGCCACCAGGCGTTTCTAGGGCACGCGCAAAGAGTTGCCGTGCATAAGTTAGTTTTTGCGCATTAACAGGTTTTTTTTCAAACCGTGTTAAGGTTTCTTGCAGCTGTGCATCATCGAGCTCATTCCAACTAGAAAGCGTGCGAAAAATTCGTGATTGCATAACAGCAGCAGCAGCTCTTGTATAAGTAAGGCATAAAATACGTGCTGGAGGCGTACCGTTTAAAAGCAAACGGATAACACGTTCACTTAAAACGTGGGTTTTTCCAGATCCAGCATTTGCAGAAACCCACACGTTTTTTTGGGGATGTGTTGCTGTTGCTTGTGCATCAAGAGCGGCTTCAGGAATAGAAAAAAACGTCATGATTACTCTTCTTTATGAAAACCACTTGACCATTCCCACAACCGAGCCAAATGGTCGTAGTCACCTTCATATCGTTTTGACATGGGGACAGCATGTGAGAGATAGCCTTGTTGTGGATTTTGATAATAAGTTATGAGTGCGATAAGATTTTCCCATGCATTTTCAGCAAGATTAACAGCACTTAGATAAGTTTTTCCGTCTTTTTTCTTTAAAAGAATTGATTGGGATTTAATTTCACCTTTTTTGTTAAGGGGAATGTAAAATAAATTTGAGGGTGTAAAATCTTGAAAATCTGGGAAGCCCCCTTGTATGAGTAAAGCTGTTTCTAAAGCCAATTGCGGAAATAATAATTCACGAACTTGTTTTGATAAAGGAGGCGTTCCGGTTTTGAAATCTAGAATTTCAACCGTTTTATCTGGCAAAACATCAAGACGATCAGCACGTCCTGAAAGGGTTACCCCTGTTGTTCCTATAGGGATTTTTTGTGATACCACTTCCGAATATCGCTCTCGCAGTCCTAAACTTTGTTCCCATTGAATAAAGCGTGGAGCAAGATTTTCAAAACTATTCCACCAAATTACTTCAATATCGGGTGGAAAGTTGAATTTATCAAACTCTTTACGCCCAATAGCAAGCAGTACATTGAGTGCATTTGCAGCATTTGGATTTTTCATTTGTGTGCAAAAAGCTGCAAGAATAGCGTGATAAAGTGTTCCACGTTCTGAAGCGCTAGGATCATGAATAAGTTCTTTAAGTGGTTTGAGCCTTAAGATTTTTTTGGCATAAATAGCATAGGGATCATATCGCAATGTTTCTATTTCAGTGACTGAAAAATGGCGCGGGCGTATATCAAGAGGTGGAGAAGGGCAAGGACGTTCCACCTCAGAAGTTATGCTTGTATGATCAAGCATCTTTGCCCAATGGCGTAGTATTTCACCTCGTTCACGGATTTGTTCCCAAACCTGTTTTCCTACAACTGTTTCCATGCGTTGTAGCCAGCGTGATGGAATGGAAGGCGTATGATTAACGCGCAATGCGCGACTCATCACCACTTTATCCATTCCCATTGCCCATTGAAAATCATGCGCAGAAAGACCAATACGCTGTTCTGGTGGTTCCAGAGTTAACATCATTTTCATCGGTCGCGATAAAAAAGCATCATTTCGGGTTGATATCGGCCATGATCCTTCATTAAGACCACCAATGACCACTGTATCAACCGTTTGCAAGCGCGATTCCAAAGTACCCCAGATGAATAAACGTGGATGTCCCCCAGGCGAAGGTGCGACGGAACGGGTTGCTATTATGGCAGAAAACATAGCGGGCCATTCACAAAGATGAAATGTTAATCCCGATTGATCACTGACCAATTCACACAAAAAATTTGATAAGGCTTGTCCTGCTTCATGTTGATAAAGATGTGCAAGAGAATTATCCTCATTGCGACCAAAATTTTCAAAAACCTCAACAGTTGCTATTGCAGCCTCATTGATGGTGCATTCTTTCTCTTGTTTCATAAGAGATGTTAAAGGTTCAACAGCTGTCCTCAAAAGATGACAAAGGAAACGTGCTTCTTCACATTTCTGCTGATCAAGAGCGTTGATTTCAGAATTATTATGAAAGTATGTTTCAATCCATTTTTCAAGAAATTGATCACACTCGCAAAGCTTAATACGCCCTGTATTCCCTCGAAGAACAAAAAGTTCAAAATTTTCTGCCATTTCCCGTAAACGATGACGATTTTGTTGGAGTGTTGTAAGGGGATGTTTAAGAAGAGAAAGAAAAGCAATGGGATCATCAGGTTGCAATACATTTTCTAAGATAAGTCGTAAGAGAGTTACAGGCAATGTTTGTGCAAGTGGTATTCCGCCTGAATCATTTGCTTCAATTCCAAATCGCTGTAATTCCACGGCAACACGGCGTGCTAAATTACGGTCATTTGTAATAAGGGCTGCAGTTTTTTTGGGTTTTTCAATAGCTTTGCGTAAGGTAACAGCTATAGCGAGAGCTTCTTCACGTTCATTTATAGCTTCAATAAATGACCAATCTGCACAAAGATTTTCATAATCATCACGGACAATTTGTATCCATTTATCTGTTGTAGAAGCAGGTCGGAGTGCTTCTGATAAAAGAGCCATTCGTTTTTTCTTTGTTATACTTTGTTGGCCAATTTCGCAAACATGATGACGTTGACACTCCATGAGAGTTAGAAGTTTTTTTAAATGATATTGAGGATGGCTAAAAACATTTTCTGCAGGATCAAAAAAATCACAAGCTGTTTTTTCTTTATTGCTTGTGCTTAGTGCATTCCATTGTTCTTCATCCATATGAAGATCAAGGCCAGGAAGAACAACAGCCCCTTTGGGCAGAGAAGATATAACCTTTAAAAGATGAGAAACTGCGGGCATAGAACCTGACACACCAGCAGCAATGATAGGTTTATCAGGCTGCATGCATCGCAAAGTCTCTGCATGCATTGTGAGTACTTGATTACGCCATTCAGCGGGATTACTTCGTTGTCTTTCTTTCAAGATTTTTGGCCAATTTTGCGTAACAATAGTCAAGAAATCGAGCGTTATTTGCCACCATTCAGCGACCATATCAGGTGCAATATTTTTAAGTTCTGACCAATCTGCTCCTTCTGCTTCAATTTCATCCATCAAATGTGCTAAATCTTGCGCAAGCCAAATCGCATCAGCACTATGAGCCGGAATAAGTACATCTTCTGTACCAAACATGGCACGCAGATGCGCAGGCAAATTTTCACGCCATGGACGGATAAGGCGCGCTAAAAGTAAAAGACGTTCGCTTTCTCCAATAGGTGGATCGAGAGCGCTGGTATGATTTTCAACAAAAAGAAAACTGTCTTCATCGACATCTCCTAGAGCACGAATGGTTGGCAAAAATGTTGATTGTGTATCACTTCTTTCAACAAAGGCTAAACGCAAAGCGCGAGCAGCACGACGTGTCGGAACATAAATAAGGCTATCGGCAAGGGCTGTTTGAATATCTCCATTGGGAGCGAAATTATCAATAAGGCTACCAGAAAGTAGTGCATCAACAAAGTGAGGCAAAAAAGCAGTTCCCGGAGAAATAGAAAAGACATGCGGTTTATAGGTCATATGATCTCATATTTGGGATAACAAATTTCAGCTTATTGATTATTTGTATTATTTTGACTGTATACAATATTTATACAAGGAAAAACTGAAAAGCTATGTTTATAAAGCAGATTTTTTAGTTTAGATTTAAAAAATATCAAAATAAATCATATGTCTTAAGTCATCGCGAAAAATATATAAAATTTTTCTGATATTTTTCAACGTAGAATTGGCTACAGTTTATTCTCTAACTCAAATAGGTAATATAAAAATAAATATTAAAGTTTTAAAAGGTTCTAGAGGTACCAGTGCGCTGTAACTCTTTTAATAATAAATAAATTTACCGTATTTTTTATACAGTTCAATCTAAAAATATCCTTTACATACTCCATCACTTTCAGAAAAAAATAGATATCATGATATTGCAAAACTTAAAAAATCAGTTTCATAAATAATATTTTAGAATCCCATAAAAAGCTTGGAAAAAAAATATTTCCACATTTCACAGCGCAAACAGATTACTTTGAGGGAGAGAGTTTTGCGAAAGTTTATCGTGCAAGCCTCTATCTTGCTAGAATTACATCCCTTATGCAAAATAGAATGCCCAAAAATATCATTATGTTACAATTTTATATGTTTGTTTTTAAAGGGACATTTTCCATTGTACTTGATCTTACCTCGTCATGTCATCCCGTAAATAATATAAATGAATAGTATAACGTAAACTTCCGTGAATGGGATGAGATACATCACACACCACCATCATTACATCATAACGCTATAACCACCATCATCATTTTTACCCTCACCCAATATTTTGAAAGCTCTTGGCTATAGAGAAGATCTATAAGAGGTATTGTATTTCTTGCTTCAAGTGTTTTACGCACACACCAATCCTACTTATGATTTTTAAACAAATGATTTTGATTGTTCCCATATAAAAAACGATAAATTATCATTATAAATCAAATTATTGTAGAAAAGATTTTTCTTTATTTTAAGAGCGTACTTGATAATCTTTAAAAGCAGAAAATTTTATTTTAGGAGCTCTTTCTGCTTCATAATTTAATGAAAAATGGTTCTCCGCTAAAAAAACTGGATCACCTTCTAAATCATACGCAATAGCAGAGCGGTGATTGCTGAGAAACTTTTGCAACTCATCTTTGCTCTGCGCTGAAATCCAACGGCATAAATTAAAGCGTGCAGACTCAAAATTCACTGGCAAAGAATATTCTATTTTTAATCGCTCTTTTAAAACATCAATTTGCAAAGCACCAATAACACCAATGAGAGAAGGCGACCCATCATCAGGAATAAACAATTGCACAACCCCTTCTTCAGCCATTTGTTGCAAAGCTTCTTTGAGCTTTTTTGCTTTCATTGGATCGCCCAAACAAACACGACGCAAAATCTCTGGTGCAAAATTTGGTACTCCCTTAAAGAGGATATCTTCTCCTTCAGTCAAAGTATCGCCGATACGCAATGTTCCATGATTAGGGATTCCTACGATATCACCAGCATAGGCTTGATCAGCAATTTGGCGCGAACGCGCAAAGAAAAATTGTGGAGCCGAAAGTGTCATCGGTTTTCCTGTTCGGACCAACTTTGTTTTCATACCACGTTCAAGTGTTCCCGAGCATACCCGAAAAAATGCAATACGATCACGATGATTAGGATCCATATTCGCTTGAATTTTAAAAACAAATCCCGTCATTTTAGGTTCAGTTGCTATGATATTGCGCTGATCTGCACTTTGATCACGAGGACTTTGACCAAAATCAATAAGTGCATTGATCAAATCACGAACACCAAAATTTCGTAAAGCTGAACCAAAATAAACCGGAGTCATATGACCTTCACGGAAAGCTTGAAGATCAAAATTCTTGCAAACACTTTGAGCAAGTTCTACCCCTTCAATAAAAGTGGAACGTTGATATTCAGGGAGTAAATGGACAACCTCTCTGGGATTTGAAACTATTTGCTGTGTTATCTCATCATCTTTTTGACGAAAACGATTATGATGAAGGTCATAGGTACCAACAAAATCTTTACCCGTACCAATTGGCCATGTTATAGGCGCGGTATCAAGAGCAAGCTTTTCTTCAATTTCATCTAAAAGCTCTATAGGATCACGTGCCTCACGATCCATTTTATTGATAAAAGTAACAATAGGAATATCCCGCATCCGACATACTTCAAACAATTTTAATGTTCTAGGCTCAATCCCGCGGGCCCCATCCAATACCATGATAGCACTATCAACAGCTGTAAGCGTGCGATAAGTATCGTCTGCAAAATCTTCATGGCCTGGGGTATCTAGGAGATTAAAAATATGATTTTCATATTCAAACGTCATCACCGAAGTCACAACGGAAATACCACGATCACGCTCAATATTCATCCAATCAGAACGGGTTTGAATACGATCTTTTTTGGCTTTTACTTCTCCTGCAAGTTGAATAGCACCACCAAACAATAAAAGCTTTTCTGTTAATGTTGTTTTCCCCGCATCTGGGTGAGCAATAATTGCAAATGTACGGCGTCGCTTTACTTCCTGCACTCTTCGTTCCATTATTCCTCCACAGGACGTGCAAGTGTTTCAGCAATCAGTGCACGCATTTCATTAATCCCATAAAGCGCTATAAATGATCCCCATCGTGGACCTCGCTCTTGTCCAAGAAGGACTTCATACAACATTTGAAAAAAAACATTGGAAACACCAGGCCCACCTTCAGGGCTTTTTTTGCTATGATCTTGATAGCGTTCCGTTAACCTTGCAACATCAAGAAGCATATTTTGTAATATGTTGCCATCAACAGTTTCAGGTAAATGAGCTAATTTTTCATCAATTTGTGCTAATGTTGCTCGTTCGCTATCATCTGGTATACGAAATTTCTTGTTTGGTTTAACAAAAACATCAAAATATTTAATGGCAAACTTCACCAATTGATCAAGTTCTGGATAAGTTTGTGCATTTGCTTCTTTAGCGTAACGAGAAATAAAACCCCAAAGAACTTCTGCATTCTCCGCATTTGAAGCACTTACCAAATTTAAAAGCATCGCAAAGGATACAGGCAAATCAACCTGCGGTGGACAACCATTATGAATATGCCATACAGGATTACTGAGCCGTTCTTGCCAACTTTGACGACCATAAGCAGAAAGATGAGCATAATATTCATCCGCAGCTTTAGGAATAACATCAAAATAAAGCCTTTTTGCTGTTTTAGGTTTTGAAAACATATAAAGCCCTAAACTCTCTGTTGGGGCATATGTAAGCCATTCATCAATGGTTAAGCCATTTCCCTTGGATTTGGAAATTTTCTGCCCTTTCTCATCTAAAAAGAGCTCATAGTTGAATCCTTCTGGGGGCTTTCCACCTAATACTTTACAAATTTTAGAAGAAAGATTTGTGGAATCGATAAGGTCTTTTCCGGCCATTTCATAATCAATGCTAAGTGCTGTCCAACGCATTGCCCAATCTACCTTCCACTGACACTTAACTTTGCCCCCTGTAACCTCTGTTTCTATGGTTTCTCCTGTTTCAGGTTCAATATAAGTGACAGTCCCTTTTTCAACATTACGGGCAATCATCGGTACCTGTAATACTTTTCCAGAAAAGGGAGAAATCGGTAGAAAGAGTGAATAGGTCGCTTGCCGTTCTTCACCTAATGTTGGTAAAATAATTGCCATCACCTTGTCATAACAAGCAAGAATTTTTAAAAGTGTTTCATCAAAACGACCAGAATTGTAATAATCCGTAGCACTTGCAAATTCATAATCAAAACCAAAACGATCAAGAAAAGCCCGTAAACGTGCGTTATTGGCCGCTCCAAAAGAAGGATAATCATCTCCAAAAGGATCAGGTACACGGCTCAACGGTTGACCAAGATAATGTTCCATCTTCTCGCGATCTGGCACATTCTCAGGAACCTTGCGCAAACCATCCATATCATCAGAAAAACAAAGCAACTTCGTTTTTATTTTATTCTCTGTAAGAATATGAAATGCATGACGCACCATGGTTGTACGTGCAACTTCCCCAAAAGTTCCGATATGCGGTAAACCAGAAGGTCCATAACCGGTCTCAAATATTACACTGTCTGGATAACCCGTCTTTTCATACCGTTTGATAATCTTACGTGCTTCTTCAAATGGCCAAGTTCTCGATTGAGCAGCCGCATCCTTTAATTCAGGCGTAAGGCTAAGGGCATCACACTGATTACGCATCATTATTTATCCTAAAAATTACACTCTTTCAAAATAGGGTGTATGGTTCTTGAATTTATTCGTCAATAATAGCAAGCAAAAAGATGAAAATTTCTTTATACTCTTAAGTCACTATACAAAAACCGCCCTCGTTATAAACATATTTTGTTCTGATAAAAATCAAAAACATTCAATATTATAAAGCAAAATTGACCTGTTTTGATTATCGAAGCCTTCATTGCTATTATTATCATGGGTTTTGCTTATTATATTTATTAGCGCAGAAGATAAGCTTCTAGTATTGAACGAAAGAACGGTAAAAACCAACAGAAAAATGCTTAAACTAGGCATTTCATACAAAAGCACTAATCCATATTACACTTGTCACCGTAATTTTCTATTTCTTTTCTTTATCACCTTGATGACGCATTGCTAATGTACGCAAACGTAGAGCATTTAATTTAATAAAACCAGTTGCATCTCTTTGATCATAAACACCTTGATCATCCTCGAAAGTTACTAACTCACTGGAATAAAGTGATTTCTTACTTTGGCGCCCTTCAATAATTACATTCCCCTTATAAAGCTTTAACGTGACTTCACCTTCAACATGTTCTTGAGATAAATCAATAGCTGCCTGCAACATCTTACGTTCCGGCGAAAACCAAAATCCATAATAAATGAGTTCTGCATAACGTGGCATCAACTCATCTTTTAGATGAGCTGCGCCACGATCTAACGTTAAAGATTCTATAGCTCTGTGAGCCATCAAAAGAATGGTTCCACCTGGTGTTTCATAAATACCCCGCGATTTCATACCTACAAAGCGATTTTCTACCAAATCTAACCGACCAATACCATTATCGCGCCCGTAACGATTTAATTCTGCAAGTAAAGTTGCAGGAGATAAATTTTTTCCATTGATTGAAACAGCATCACCTTTTTTAAAGCCAAGAGTAATTCTGGTTGCTTTATCTGGAGCATCTTCCACCGAAAGAGTACGCATATGGACATATTCAGGAGCAGGAAGTGCTGGATCTTCTAAAATCTTTCCTTCTGATGAAGAATGCAATAAATTTGCATCCACTGAAAAAGGCGCTTCACCTTGCTTATCCTTTTCTACAGGAATTTGATGAATACGAGCAAATTCAAAGAGATCTGTCCGACTCTTAAAATCCCAATCACGCCATGGAGCAATAATCTTTATATCAGGATTAAGCGCATAAGCGGAAAGCTCAAAGCGTACCTGATCATTGCCTTTTCCTGTTGCTCCATGAGCAATGGCATCTGCCCCTGTTTCCTCAGCAATTTCAATAAGGCGTTTTGAAATAAGTGGACGTGCAATTGATGTTCCTAAAAGATAAGTCCCCTCATAAACGGTATTGGCTCGAAACATCGGAAACACAAAATCACGCACAAATTCTTCGCGCAAATCTTCAATGTAGATCTCTTTAACACCTAGCATTTCAGCTTTACGACGAGCAAGTTCTAGCTCTTCTCCCTGCCCCAAATCTGCTGTAAAAGTTATAACTTCAACACCTAGCGCACTTTGCAACCATTTAAGAATAATTGACGTATCCAATCCACCTGAATAAGCCAAAACAACTTTTCTAATATTTTGCCACTTTTTCATTTTAACGTTCTATATGAGCTACTTTTTTATTTCTACCCAAAAATCAAAACGATGCAAGAAATATAAAAATAAATTCTTTTTAAGCAACATTAAAAAGACGCAAAAAGCGTAAATAAAGGCACCTCAAAGTATAAATAGTGAACACTGCTTAAAAATAAAAGGAGATTTACGTGTCATTTCTACCGGAGTGGTCTATTGTTGTACAATTTGCTTTAGCATCGTTGATTTTAGCACTTATTCCAGGACCAGATATGATGCTTTCTGTAGGACGAACCATTACACAAAGCAAAAAAGCTGGAATTATGTGCGCCTTGGGTAGTGCAACAGGGTTTGCCATTCAGGTTACGGCTGTAGCACTTGGCTTATCAGCGCTTATTTTTGCTGCCCCACATACTTTTGTTCTTCTGAAAATTGTTGGCGCCTTTTATCTTTTATGGTTTTCCTTTCAAGCTTTACGGAGAAACCCCACTTTTTCCTTTGAACAGACATCTTCTAAATCTCAAAGCGCTAAACGTAACTATCTTGCTGGTATTGGGATTAATCTTCTCAATCCTAAAGTTATACTCTTTAACGCGACATTCTTACCACAATTTATCAATGCGAATGATCCTATGGCAACACAAAAATTGCTCTTTTTAGGACTCTCTTATATCCCTATTTCTTTCCCCATTACAATTGCAATCGTTTTTACAGCGCATAAACTTACCAAAACTCTCAAAAAGAACCCTCTTTATATTCGCTTTCTCGACTGGCTTATTGCTGGTACTTTTACCAGCTTTGCCCTCCATCTCCTTGTGGTTACAAAACATTGATTTATAAGTGTAATGTATCGCTTTTAATTTAAATAAAAAAACAAATATTATAAGATTTTTTCATTTCAAACCTGTTTGTTTTGAATAAAACAATACCTTTCCTTTGTACATCACAAGAGAAGCTGGAGTTTTCGTATGGATAAAAACTATCTAAGAAAAGAATAAAAACACCTCTTATGAACCATCTCAAGTGCTAAAAGCTGTTATAACATTGGGAGCTAAAAAATAGAATGGTGGTACCAATTTACACCTTTATTAAACATAAAGGTGTAGGAGTACAATACATTTCACAGAAGCTTTTTGTTATACTCCTCACAAGCATTATCGTGATATGAAGAGTGCACTAAGAGATACTTAAAAAACATATCAATGGATAACTCAATGGTATTTATATTTTAGATCCTCTGTTTTGCTTGTGAAGCGTGATCTTATTTAAGAAAATAATAAACAAAAGCATGAGGCACTGCACAATCTCCACTTTTTAAAAGATATTACCGTAGATGCTTTTAAAAGACATAAAACCGAATTAACGAGTATGATAATAAGGTAGAAATTAGTTATAATCCTTAAGACCTCATATTCCCTCTAAATTAGGTTTCCTTCTTATTTCAGAGATTATGTAAACAGACTATAGACAATCTCTTACCCCATTTAGCATATAAACGCTGAAACTGTTCGTCTAGCACTTATCCATCTTAATCTCTGTCTCACATATGCCATCGCATGAAGTTTCGATATTAAATTACAAACAAAAAAGTATAGGCCTCGATATCGCTGAAAATTGCGTTACCTAATGACCAATGGCATTTTCAAGTCGTAAACGTTCAGATTTACGTAAGCGCTCTGAAGCTGATTTAAGCTGTCCACATGCAGCTAAAATATCGCGTCCACGCGGTATCCGAATAGGAGAAGCATAGCCCGCTTGATTAACGACATCAGCAAAACGCTCGATTTGCTCCCAATCAGAACATTGATAATTACTCCCTGGCCACGGATTAAAAGGGATTAAATTAATCTTAGCAGGAATCCCTTTCAATAACTGAATCAATCGCTTAGCATCATCTAAACTATCATTGATATCTTTCAGCATAACATATTCAAATGTGATTCGTTTTGCATTGGAAAGACCAGGATAATTACGGCAAGCCTCCATTAGTAAAGCAAGCGGATATTTTTTATTAATGGGAACAAGCATATCCCTTAGTGTATCGTGTACTGCGTGGAGTGAAATTGCTAACATAACACCAATTTCTTCTCCAGTTCGGATAATTCCAGGAACAACTCCACTAGTTGAAAGCGTAATTCGACGTTTTGATAAAGAAAGTCCATCGCCATCAGAGGCAATCAATAAAGCTTTTTTAACAGCTTCAAAATTATAAAGAGGTTCTCCCATTCCCATCATAACAATATTGGTAATTTTTCGTCCTTCAATGGGAACAATTGCTCCATCAGGGGTATTCTTATCAGGAAAATCACCCAAACAATCACGTGCAACCAATAATTGTGCCAAAATTTCTTCTGCGGTCAGATTACGAACAAGCATCTGCGTTCCCGTATGGCAAAAAGAGCAGGTTAACGTACACCCTACTTGCGATGAAAGACATAAAGTACCACGTCCTTCTTCAGGGATATAAACCGTTTCAATTTCAACAGGCCTTCCAGCTCCACGTGCAGGAAAACGTAAGAGCCATTTACGCGTACCATCTTTTGATATTTGTTCTCCAACAATTTCTGGGCGCGCAATGGAGAAATGACACTTAAGTGTTTCTTGCATTGCTTTAGAAATATTCAGCATCTCATCAAAATTTGAAACACCACGCACATAAAGCCAATGCCAAAGCTGACGCACACGCATACGCGTTTGATGCTCTGGTACACCAACTATCTTTAAAGCTTGCGCCATTTCATCTTGCGACAAACCAATTAAAGAGAGCTTAGAACTCTCCTTCACGACCACATTATCTGTTTTTCGTGCAAAACATGAACCAACTGGTCTAAGGTCATAGGAAATGGCCATTGCTTTCCAATTCACATCACTATTTTAGAGTTATCGAAACCTTAATGGCACTTTTGAGCTGCATTTAATGCAGCAGTGACCCCTTTTAAGGAATAAGTATAAGTGGTATGCGTTCCTCGTTTTGATATCGCTTGCACTGTCATATTGCTTCCAGCACGCATAGCAGAAACAAGCTGCTTTTCTAGCTCTGATGACGCCAGCCAAGCTGAGGAATCTTTCGTGAAAAAATCAAAGTCCTTACCTCCAATGGTCACTGTCACTCTCGACCCTTCTTGAAGGGTATAACCAGCCATAAACTGCGGTTCAAACGAAATAGGTGAATGAGAACGCTTGGTAACCAAGAAAAAGTTATCACCATGATTAACTGTCGTTGGAAGAGCCTTCAAAGGTACCGATAACACATAGCAAATCGTATTTTTGGGCGATTTATAAGAATAGGCTCCCCACGCTTCAAATTGATTTAAACGGCTTGGCGTTTGTGCATATGCCACTCCCGCTGTAACAAGAACCATTACAGATGCAGCAATAACAGTCTTTTCAAACATCTTCATTTAGCTCACTTCTTTAGTCTCTAACAAGATTTTCTTCATTGGAAAAATTCAACAAAAACTCCTCGATATTCATGTGTTATTGTCCTAATTCCTTCAATAAGCGAAATATTTTCACACTAATCAAAATAGATTTCTACGTTTCATTGTGACCTTTTAATCGTTACCAAAACATAAACTTCTTATTCAATAACCACATTAAAAAATAATATCTTCATTTTACGCTACTTATTTCGTTTTTGTATAAAAAACGATTTCTTTAAGCTATAGAACTTCAAAACGAGATGAAAATATACCATCACTCTGTTAAGAAATAAACCATACTCTTTATATCACAAGCAATCTGATGCAAAATTTTGAAAATACACCCCGGACTCCCCGCAAAAAAGCTTAATCGCCTTACGAATATCACTTCTCGACTTTATGCATTCAATATATTTATGTTCGCAAAATACTCCATCTTTTACTCATTATAGTGCATTCATATTTCGTATTCAATATCGTCCCGATAACACTTTTTCTCAATCTTCAAAAGACCTTGTAAAAATAATAAAATATTATCAAGATATTAATAATAAAACATAAAGAGTTTAGATTCTATCTCAATAATCACATACAACTTTGTTTCTTTTGATCTTATTTCCCTATATATTTCATCTCCAATTATTAATTTCTAAAATGATTTTAGTAGCTTATAATAGCTTAATCGTATTATTTTAATGTATTAGACGATATTTTTCTTTCTGTTATAAAAAACTTCTTAAGAATTCTTTGGGAAAGTCTCCTTATCTTATTTCTAAGTAATTTATAAAAAGAAATATAAAACTTTTTTCTATAGCAGTTCTAACATTACCGTTTTTTAAACAATATTTTAATCAATTAAAGACACTTAAATAAATCTTCCTATGCATAAAAACTCTTTCACCCAACCTAAAGGTATAATTTTCATTCTTACCGTACAAAATTGTTCTTTAGCATGAGCTCTATACAACAGCAGACATCTAAATCATATCTATAAAATAGTTGATCTCTCCACTTGTGAAGAAGAAAGCTGGCACCATAACACTATTTTCCAGCTCCCAATGTTTTGCTACAATTCTCGATACTTGAGACGATTCATAGGAAGCATTTTTACCCCTTTCTTGTACAGTTTTTATCCACACGCTAATTCCGTTTACAACATGCAAGGAAATGGTTTTGATTGATTCAACATAAACAAGTTTGGAATGAGAGAATTTTACAATATTCGGATCTCTCATCCAACATGCGAAATAGTGAATTATATTTAAAATCAATATCTTGCTATACTGAAGATACAATATATCTCTTATTTCTTCTTGAGCATTAAAATATTATCCCTAAACACTCAAACTCAACTTACAAAAAAATTCAATGCACAAATAAACTTTTCTGTTGATTTCTTTCCCGCTTTCAAAGGACGAACATTCCTAATCCAATCTGGACTGAAAAAGTTTGGATTCTTGTCGAGCGGTCTCCTCTTTTCTTCCCACTCATGTGATTCACTTAACTAAAGGCTCTACAGACAAGTCCTGCTTAAAAATATTTACCACGCACTCTAAAAGCACTTAATATATTAAGAAGACTTACAGAATTTATCTCACCATATCTCAAATGATAGTGTTTTTACAGTATAACAGGATAAAAGAATCCACGAACATAATAATTAGATGCTTTAATATACGAGAACAAGAAAGGAAAAGCCCTACATAACCTTTTGTTATTAGTCTTAAGATGCAAATTATATTATTTCCTACGCTCTGTAGTGCATACCTCGCAATTTATACGCTCATAATAACTTTTAAGCTGCATTTGATTCTGAAGTTTGAATCAATAAAGCATAAAGCGCATTGGCATTATGCGTACTGCGCAACTTTTGTACAACATCAGTGTGACGCAAAACACGTGCGATCTGTGATAAAGCTTTTAAGTGATCTGCACCAGCATTTTCAGGTGCTAAAAGGAGAAAAACGAGATCTATAGGTTCGTCGTCAAGAGCTTCAAAATCAACAGGACTTTCAAGACGTGCAAATATACCAATGATCCGATTAATATCAGGTAATTTTCCATGAGGAATCGCAATACCTCCACCCAAACCCGTTGAACCAAGCTTCTCGCGTTGTAAAACAACATCAAAAATCACATGCTCACTAAGACCTGTTAGCTTGGAAGCTTTTTCGGCTAAAATTTGCAGAACCTGTTTTTTCGAATTAGCATTAAGAGCCGGAATGATCGCTTCCGGTGCTATTAACTCACTCAAATTCATACTTTAATTTTCCTCTTACACGCTAAAATGCTCATCAATAAACCTATAAACGCTATAGATACTTAATGTTCTTTCACTTTTCGCAACATCGCATGTGTTTTTACTTTTCAATTTATAATGGGTGATAGCTCAATACATCTCATATCACTTCTAAAACAATAATAAATAGTATTCGGATCATCATTAACGGCATGAGAAACCAAACAAATGAAGTTGTTCATAAAGTTAATTTCCTTACGACTCTAGAAAAGTCCATTATTCATAAATTTATTAAACTTGTCATAAGAGTTGATGTATAATCCGCCATCAGAGTTTTTCTTTCTTTAAAAATGAGCCCTTAAATTAAGATGAAAAGCATACTGAGCAAAATGGACCTTTACTTTGAAAATTACTGTATAGCTTGAACATCGACTTATAACAAGAATATAAAGATTTTTAGAAATTTAATGATTATTTTAAAAGATTTATAGATTTAGCCTGATATCTGTAGCCAAGCTCCTATTTTCAAATAGACCATGTAAACCAATAAAATACGACAACTCCTATTGAATAACCGCAATATATAAACCGGTGCTCCCATCAAAATACCTAAAACAGCATCATCGATATATTATTTGATTCGACAGAGAAAAATATGATAAATATCTCTTACCTTTCAATAACACACGCATTTATTGAGCGCTTCGTTTATCACTCATTATCACGTTAATCTAGTGATATCTTTTTTATGATACAATTATGAGTAAGCTAAACTTATAAAACAACAAACTAACCTCTAATGATGAAGCCTTTTCCACCACTCAATAACAACATTAAGGTTATAGTCATAAAAGAAGTTTTGGCATAAATAAGGAAATTTTCAGTAATAATGTTTGGTTAAACTTAAATGGAAACTCGTGAAAGCTGTAAAATCAAAGAGAAAACTGATTTCCCAAATAAATTCTGCGTACATCAACGTTGTTGATAATATCGTTAGGACAACCGTGAACTAACACCCGCCCTGTATGAATAATATAAGCGCGATCGACAAGCCCTAATGTCTCACGCACATTATGATCCGTTATTAAAACACCAATGCCACGCCTCGTTAAATGACGAATAAGTTGTTGAATATCGAAAATAGCGATAGGATCAATTCCTGCAAATGGTTCATCAAGTAACATAAAATGGGGACGAGAAGCTAAAGCGCGCGCAATTTCAAGTCTCCGACGTTCACCTCCAGATAACGAAAGTGCAGACATTTTACGTAAATGATCAATTTTAAATTCATGTAAAAGGCTATCTAACTCTTCACGTTGTTTAAGGCGATCTTTTTCAACGACCTCTAAAACAGCTTTAATGTTATTTTCTACTGAAAGACCACGAAAAATAGACGCTTCCTGTGGAAGATATCCAATACCTAAACGCGCACGTCGATACATCGGAAGATGCGTAATATCAAATCCATCAATTTTAATGGATCCTCCATCAGATTTTATAAGCCCTGTCACCATATAAAAACAAGTTGTTTTACCTGCCCCATTGGGCCCTAAAATGCCAACGGCTTCTCCCGTACGAATACCAAAAGAAACACCATTAACAGTTCGTCTTCCTCGATAAACTTTAATCAAATTACTGGCAATCAAGGTCCCTTTTAAGGGATTTTTTGAAGCTTCACTTTCAAGATTATACCTATCGGTCTGTTTTTTTCTTTTGATTCCAAACATGAAATCTTAATGGCCATTCTTTTGATTTTGTTTTAAAATAATAGAAACACGACCTTTTTTCTTAGGCGTCTCACAACCTTCTAAAAAAGCCTTTCCGCTTTCCATATTTGCCGTTAGTTTGCACCCCGTTGCCACATTGTCACCATCAGTTAACACAACATGATTCCCTGTCAAACTCATCATTTTTGACTTTCCATCAAAAACACCTTTATCACCCGTAGCAACTTGCGTAGCAATTTTTATATAAACTTTTCCTAAAGCTTCCATTTTTTGTATACTCGACGAACCAAATAAAGAAACAGATGATGCCTTTGTATCTTCCTTGTTTTTATCAATTTCTTTATATGCTTTATCGTAGTAAACAACTAATTCTGCCGTTTTTAAAAGACGTTCACCTTGTACCACTGAAACATCACCCTTAAAAAGCGCTATCCCTTCTTTATCACGTATTTCCAAAGAATCTGCATGAAGTTCTACCGGTTCTTTATCGCTTGATAGACTTATTCCAAAATGAGCCACTTCAGCATATCCTAAAACTGCTCCTTCTCCTAACATTCCCATGCTAAAAGCTAACATCACACCTATCCATCTTTTGTACGATTTCATTATTTCAATTCTTCTGTTTGTATATACACATACTTCCCTTTATAAATATCCTTTAAAGATTTGTATTGATATTGCGTTATTGCTTTTGAAGCACTAAATGCACACCACCATGGAAATATATGTTTTTTCCTTTTTCTCGAATTTGTAAGGCGTTTGCGGCAAGATTCAAACCGGCTTGCTGAATATTAACACGTTGATCTGTTTTTAACTGTCCCTCGGATAAGTTAATACTAGCTGACATAAATCGTACCATCATCCCATCATTCGTCGTAATCGTGAATGGCTTATCCAACTGTAAAAAACCATTAATGTTATCGTAAACTCCCCCTTGTGCGACGAGAAAAACCTGTCGTTGTTGGCCCATAAATGCTCTAGCTGTAATGTTTTGCAACCCAATCATTCCAGCGTGTGTATGGTCTTGAAATGCCTTTTCTGCTTTAAGCCAAAAAGGTTCATGAGCACGCGTATACCCTTCTAATTTTGGATTGAGCATCGTCAAATTCATCACGCCACTTTCTCCATTATTCAAAGGCATAGAATCAGAAGTAACGGGAACCAAGAAAAACGTAAACCAGCAAAAAACCAGCGCTGAAATCAACGCTAAGAGAGGTAAAAAAATTTTTAATATGCTAATGCGACGCGAATGACGGGATGCTTTTTTTAAAACATCTCCAAAAGATGATTGCGTTGAAAAGGCTTCATAATGATTGTGTACGGACATACTCTCCTGATCTCTTAAATCCTCCGCATTTTTAATCTGTATACCCTTTATAGAAGGTATTTTCAAATTTTGTTTCTTGCAATTTGTTTTTTCTTGATTTTATTTTGCTTTTATCCGTTTATATATTGTAATATGCATGGAGTGCACAATTACAAAATTTTTTTGTGTGAAAGTGAGGCTATTGTGGTAAAATCAGAGCTTGTACAAATTATCGCTCGTCATAACCCGCATCTTTTTCAACGGGATGTGGAGAATATTGTAAACGCTATTTTTGAGGAAATTGCAACAGCACTTGCAAATGGCAATCGCGTTGAACTTCGTGGATTTGGAGCTTTTTCTGTAAAAAGCCGTTCAGCCCGTAATGGACGTAATCCACGAACAGGTGAAGCCGTTTCTGTTGAAGAAAAGTGGATTCCTTTTTTTAAAACTGGCAAGGATTTACGCGACCGTCTTAATCAGTGAGAAACTTATGATAATTAAACGTATTCTTCTAACAAGTATCGGTGTGATTCTCGCAGCGGTTTTGATTGTTTTTATCGTGGCTAATCGTCAAATGGTTCCGTTAACCCTTGATCCTTTTCGAGCAAATCCTGAAAGTTTTACTTATCATGCTCCCCTCTTTATATGGCTCTTTATTTTCTTTGGTTTTGGTATTTTATTAGGAAATCTGATCAGTTGGTTTTCCTATCACAAATACAAAAAAGCTCTCAAAAAAAGTAAAGCCGAGATTGAAAAATTGAAAACATCTATCACAAATCTGGTGTAATGGTGTTTAAATGAAATCTTTTCTCTCTGTATTTTATATTCAGTACAGAGTTAAAAGTGCTCTTCTTCTTTTTTTATACATGTTTTAATTGACTTTAGCTTTTTTGCACTTTTACGAAACATTTAAGAGCTTTATAATATATTTTTATACCTCATATACCGTGATACAAAACATGCCCGCACAATGCTTTCAATTCTCCCATAACAATAGATATCCGCAGGAAAAGCTGCCCCTTATTTTAGAAACGGGTATAAGCGAAAACTATGCTCTCATTGATTCTGGTCATGGACAAAAATTAGAACGTTATGGAGCTCACCGCATTATTCGACCAGAAGGTCAAGCACTATGGAAACCCGCTTTACCACAAAAACAATGGGCTGATGTTGATGCTATTTTCACAGGAAACCTTGATGAAGAAGGGGTTGGGCGTTGGCATTTTCCTAAAAAGCCACTTGATGAAACATGGGCTCTTGCTTGGAATGGATTGTCTTTTCTAGGCCGTTTTACTTCCTTTCGTCATGTGGGGGTTTTTCCTGAACAAGATGCCCATTGGCGCTCTATGGAAGAACAAATTGTTAAAGCCGAACGCCCTATAAAATTGTTGAATCTTTTTGGCTATACAGGTATTGCCTCTTTGATTGGAGCACGAGCGGGTGCGAATGTTACCCATGTTGATGCTTCTAAAAAAGCCATTGCGTGGGCAAAAGCTAATCAAGAAAGAGCAGGATTACCAGATCATTCTATTCGCTGGATTTGCGATGATGCTATGAAATTTGTCGAGCGTGAACTGCGTCGTAAGAAAAGCTATGATATGATTCTTCTTGATCCCCCTGCTTATGGGCGTGGACCCCATGGTGAAATTTGGCAACTGTTTGATCATTTACCCGCTATGATCACAAATTGTCGTAAACTTCTCTCTGATAAACCGCTCTCTGTTGTCCTTACGGCTTATTCTATTCGTGCTTCCTTCTTTGCACTTCATGCTTTAATGCGTGATGCATTTGTAAATCTTGGTGGTACGGTCGAATCAGGAGAACTCATTTTGCGTGAAGAAGTTGCAGGACGTGCTCTTTCTACTTCTCTTTTTAGCCGTTGGATTGCTTGAATATGTGTAGACCCAAAACTGGTAGAGTGAAAGAAATTACCTCTCTTAGCAACCCCATCATAAAAAATCTTAAAGCACTTAGCCAAAAGAAAAACCGTAATAGAGAAGGTCTTTTCATGGCAGAAGGATTGAAATTGGTCATTGATGCTCTCAATCTTGGCTGGATAATACAGACGCTTATTTTTTCTAAAAGTGAAATCGGTAATGCTACTATCGAAAATACTGCCGCACGTGCTGTAGCCAACGGTGGTTTTGTTATTAAAGCCTCACAAAAGGTTATGGAATCACTTACCCGACGCGATAATCCACAAACAGTTATTGGTATTTTCAAGCAAAAATGGCACTCTTTTGAAATGATAAAAGGGCAGATTAAAGATGTTTACATCGCGCTTGATCGTGTACGTGATCCTGGAAACCTTGGTACCATTATTCGAACCGCTGATGCTGTAGGTGCTAAAGGTGTTATTTTAATTGGCGAGACAACAGACCCTTTCTCGCCTGAAACAGTACGTGCAACCATGGGATCTATTTTTTCTGTACCACTTTATCGTTTTGATGAAAACGGCTTTTTAAACTGGTCTTCTCACTTTAAAGGTATGATTGTTGGAACACACCTCAAAGGTTCTCTGGATTATCGCACACTTGACTTCAAAAATGGCCCTATTATCCTTTTAATGGGGAATGAAAAACAGGGATTATCAGATCTTCTTACGAATCGGTGTGATAAACTTACGCGTATTCCACAAAGCGGACGAGCAGACTCGCTTAATCTAGCTGTAGCAACAGCTGTTATGCTTTATGAAATCCGTCGCCCCTATTTAATACTGGAACCATGTGAGGAAAAACATGATTCGTAAATCACTCCCTTTTCTTCTCTTGGGCTTGGCTTTTACAGTAGTACTTGATCAAGCTGTTAAATACTGGGTTATGCACAATATGCCTTTAGGAACAGAAATTTCGCTTATTCCTTTTCTTTCCCTTTATCATGTGCGCAATTCTGGCATTGCATTTTCGTTTTTTTCTTCCTTTTCTCAGTGGGGAATCATCGCCATCACGATCATTGTGATTATCTTTCTTCTATGGTTATGGAAAAATACTGAATATAATAAGTCTTTAATGCGCTTTGGCCTTATTCTTATTATTGGGGGAGCCATCGGCAATCTCATTGATCGTATTCGCTTTCATCATGTCACTGATTATATACTTTTTCATATTGATGATATTTTTTATTTTGCTATTTTCAACCTTGCAGATAGTTTTATCACTCTCGGTGTTATTGCCATCCTTATTGAAGAATTGCGTACTTGGATGAAAGGAAGGCGTCATTCCAATAGTACATCTTCTCACTGATATGTTCATTGCCTTAGAAAACAGAGATCTTTGATCATCACAAGTCTGATTACGCATTGATTTCTCTTAATGAATTCTTGTTGCTCGTCATTTCACGTGTTTCTCTTCATGGGACGATAAGATCTTACTTTCTTTTCAACTTCACATTTCTACACTTAGTTAGTGCAAAAGAAATGAACTCAAATAGAAATCAATATTTTTTATCCATGTGTCCTACATCACAATTTTTGAGGAGACATTTCACAGCATTTGAAGTTCTGTTTATTTGATTAGAACAATTGCTTTTCGTATGTTTTTTAGTTTTTACAGATATCGCTTTTACAGAGCCTTTCTTAAGTGCTTCGTTTAAAAACTTTCCTTTTTTATTTTATATATTGTTTAATAAAAAACATTTTTTCAACTATTTTCAATGGTGTATTGTTAAAGCAACATATTGATTATAAATATAAATTACCATTTTTCATATTGAATAAAAGCCCTTACTATCCTAAATCTCTTTTATTTGGAATCTTTTCATATTGAATCCATTAAAACCATGTCTCTTGCAAGACACAAGCAAGTCAATAATCTTGATTGATTTAATATGAACAGATTTTCAACCAGAGAATCTTGCGATATTCGGAGTATCATTTAGCATTCAAAAAGACAATTTATCATTATACATCAATATATTATATAAAAATCCAATTCAATAGCTCTTATAACCGTGCAAAACAGATGCAATATTGGAGGTTGAAAATAGTGTGATGATACTTGCCGCTCTTCTCATAAACGCAAAAATAGTGAATATTTTATAAGGGATTGTATTACATAGTTTCTGTGAAAATAGAAAAGTTTTTAAGTATAGTCTTTTTATCTTGCAAAAATATGGCAAAAAATGGAAATATTTTTTATTAAAATGAACTATTTCCTTACCAATTTGTAAGGTTCCTTCTTCATATAAATCTCTTGTAATTTTTAAATAAATCTCCATAATAAGAGCATATATGCTGGAATTCTGTCAGTGATTCTTAAGGGTTTTTGTATTTGCCCAATTAAGGCTTATACCAAGCTTATCTGTGTAATGACAGAGACACCTTTAAAGCCCTATACCTGACAGAACATATGCTAAAGGATTTTATATTATGGCTAATTTTAAAGATTTACGTTCGGCACCTGCTTCTCATGCCGATGCATCAATTGATCAGGGATTACGCGACTATATGTTGGGTGTCTACAATGCAATGGCCATTGGTTTGCTTATTACAGCTGCTGCCGCTTATGCAATTGTATCATTAGCAACGACAACAGATATGAGCCAAGCAGCAGCTCAAATCAATAGCAGTGTTTATCTAACACCATTTGGAGTAACATTTTATACATCGCCATTCTCTTATATTGTTATGTTTGCACCACTCATAGCAGTCTTATTTCTCAGTTTTAAAATTAATACATTGAGCACAAATGCTGCTCGTAGTCTCTTTTTTGGTTATGCTGCTCTGGTTGGTCTTTCACTGTCTTCAATCGTTTTGCGCTATACGACAGAAAGTGTTGTGCAAACCTTTGTCATTTCCGCCGCAACTTTTGGAGCTCTTTCACTTTATGGATACACAACAAAGCGTGATCTCACAGCAATCAGTTCATTCTTATTCATTGGATTGATCGGCTTGTTGCTTTCCATGATTGTGAACATTTTTCTTGGATCAAGCGCTTTGCAGTTTGCTATCTCTGTGATTGGTGTTTTTATCTTTGCCGGTTTAACAGCCTACGATACCCAGAGCATTAAGTTGATGTATTATGAAGGAGATGAAAGCGATACCAGAGGACGTAAAGTTATTATGGGCGCGTTGAATCTTTATCTTGATTTCATTAATATGTTTGTCTTCTTGCTACAGTTTCTTGGCTCAAACCGTGATTGATTGCAAAAATCATAACTTAATTAAAGAACCTTGTTTCTAAAAGAGACAAGGTTCTTTTGTTTTTAGTGTAAATCTTTACCCTCTGCTTCTTAGAAACTATTCTTTTCGCAAAATGACAAAAATCCCTTATAAGCAAAAATTCCCTTGGTTTACCGGTTTTATCCAACAAAAACTCCATAGCTCCTTTTTAAATACAATTCACAGCCGCTCTCATCATCAATCAAACATCATCAATCAAAATAGTAATTATGATCTGACCGTTGCTTCCTATAATGTGCATAAATGTGTAGGTGTTGATAAAATTTTTAATCCTACAAGAATTGTCCGTGTTATTACTGAATTACAAGTTGATATTCTTGCTCTTCAAGAAGCAGATAAACGTTTTGGGGAACGCATTGGTTTGATTAATCTTCAGCTATTAAAAGCTGAAACCGGTTTGATTCCTGTACCTCTTAATACTATGTCACCTCATGGCCATGGTTGGCATGGGAATGCTCTTTTTTTGCGAAAGGGATATGTACGTGATACTTTACAAGTCACTCTTCCTAGTATTGAACCACGTGGGGCTGTAGTTGTAGAGTTGGAAATGGAAGCAGGCCCTATTCGTATTATTGCGGCTCATTTTGGCTTATTACGTTACTCTCGTAAACAACAAACAAAAATGCTCCTTGAAATTTTCCAAAAACGCTCCCTTATGCCTACACTCCTTATAGGAGATTTTAATGAATGGCGGATGGGAAAAGGCTCATCTTTAAATCATTTTTCTCCCTATTTTGATAGCACTTTTGAAGTTGTACCAAGCTTTCCCTCTCGCTTTCCTTTTTTAGCCCTTGATAGAGTTTTTTCTTTTCCCCACCAATTGGTAACAAGTATTGAAAATCATCATTCACCGCTTGCACGCATTGCTTCAGATCATTTGCCTATCAAAGCCTATCTTAATCTTTCTAACGCAATCAACATTCTTAAAAATAAATAAAAAAATTAATGTGCCTCATCCCAATTTTGAGCCGTCATGACTTTTACTTCAAGCGGTACAGATAAAGATAGAACCGGTATTGTAGCATTTTCCATAACATTTTTAACAACAGTCATGGTTTTTTTACTTTCTTCTTCTGGTACTTCAAAAATCAGTTCATCATGCACTTGCAGCAACATTTTTGCTGATAGTTTTTCTTCTTTTAAAGCATCTTCCATATGTATCATAGCGCGGCGAATAATATCGGCCGCAGAACCTTGAATTGGAGCATTGATAGCTGCCCGCTCATTAAGAGAACGAATTTTTACATTCTTTGCTTTTATTTCTGGATAATGGATACGACGTCCAAAAATTGTTTCTACATAACCATTTTCACGTGCAAAGATTTTGGTCTTCTCCATATAATCTTTAATTCCTGGAAATCTTTCAAAATACAGTTGAATATAACGACCCGCTTCTTGGCGTGAAATTCCCAATTGATTGGCTAATCCAAAAGCTGAAATACCATAAATAATACCAAAATTAATCGCTTTTGCACGCCGTCGTATATCTGAATGCATTCCTTCTATCGCAACACCAAACATTTGTGATGCCGTTATAGCGTGAATATCATGCCCTTTAGCAAAAGCTTCTTTCAATGCTTTTATATCCGCAATATGTGCAAGAATGCGCAACTCAATCTGACTATAATCAGCAGAAAGTAACACACGTCCTTTGGGAGCAATAAAAGCTGTTCGGATTTTACGCCCTTCAGCAGTTCGCACTGGAATATTTTGCAAATTTGGCTCTGATGATGATAACCGACCTGTTGATGTTATTGCCAAAGAATAATTCGTGTGAACTCGCCCTGTTTTTGAAAAAATATAAGAAGGCAAGGCATCTGTATAGGTAGATTTTAGCTTTGCAAGTTGACGCCACTCAATAATTTTACGCGGTAAAATATGACCTTCAGCAGCCAACTCTTCTAAAGTCTGTGCAGAAGTTGACCATTGTCCACCCTTTGTTTTAGCGCCTCCAGGCAATCCCATTTTGCCAAAAAGGATATCCCCTAATTGCTTTGGCGAAGCAATATTAAACTTTTCATCAGCTTGTTTATAAATTTCCTCTTCTAGAATCAAAGCAGCTTGTGCCAACTCTCCGGAAAGACGCAATAAAATCTGCCTATCAATAAGAATCCCCCGTTCTTCCATTCTTGCAAGAACTTTTACAAGGGGTCGATCAAGACGCTCATAAATTTTTGTCATCCCACGAGCAACAAGTTGTGGTTTCAATACTTGCCAAAGGCGTAGCTTTATATCAGCATCTTCCGCCGCATAAAGGGTTGCTTGTTTTAAATCTACTTGTGCAAAAGAAGTAATTTTTTTTCCGTTATGCGTTAAATCTTTATAGGCAATTGGTTTATGCTCAAGCCAACGTTCAGACAAATCATCCATATTATGGGTTAAAGTTCCAGCATCAAAAGCATATGATAAAAGCATGGTGTCGTCAAAAGAGCTTATCATAATGTCGTATTGCTTCATCACCAACCAATCATATTTTATATTATGACCAATTTTTAACACCGCTGAATCTTCTAATATCGGTTTTAAAAGTGCTAAAGCTTTTCGGGCCTCAATCTGTGAGGCAATGCGCCCGCCCCTCAAAAGATCCTCTTCTCCTTCATCAAAATGTTCAAGAGGTATATAAGCTGCTTTTTCCGGCTGTAATGCGAGTGAAAAACCAACAAGCTTTGCTTGCATCGGATCAAGAGATGTTGTTTTAGTATCAAAAGCGAAAAAACCCTGCTCCTGTGCTTGTGATAACCACTCTTTTAAAATTTTCTCATCAAGAATTGTTGTATAAGCAGCTCTTGTAATTTTTTGAGTCAGCGCTTGATCTTTACGTTTTTGTGCAAAAACTTGTGGAGAATTTTCAGAAAAACTATGAAGAGATGCGTGCTCAGTATTCTTGATCTCAAAATCATGCCTGATTTCAGAATCATGCCTGGGGCTTAGTTTTTCCCATTCAACATCTATATCAAGTGCATCAATAACAGCTGCATCGCATGACGTTGCCTCTGCCACGCGACGCGTTAATGTTGAAAACTCCATCGCTTTCAAAAAAGCAATTAAACGTGGACCATCTTGTGGTTCCAAAACAAAATCATCTAAATCATTATCTATAGGAACATCTGTTTTAAGCCTGACAAGTTCACGAGACATTTTAACTTGTTCTCTATAAGCTTGAATGTTTTCACGCCGTTTTGTTTGTTTAATTTCTGTTACGCGTTGCAATAAAAGATCAAGAGAACCAAATTCATTTAACAACTGAGCTGCAGTTTTTGGACCAATGCCTGGAATACCCGGTACATTATCTGTTGAATCTCCAATTAATGCTTGTAAATCAATCATTTTTTCAGGCGCAACACCCCATTTTTCTATAACTTCTGAGATACCTATATGCTTATCTTTCATTCCATCATACAAAGATACATGCGTATTTACGAGTTGCATAAGATCCTTATCAGAAGAAATAATGGTTGTTTTTGCCCCAACCTTTGTTGCAAATTTTGCATAGGTAGCAATTAAATCATCCGCTTCAAAGCCTTCCTTTTCAATACAAGGCAAATTAAAAGCCTTCGTTGCTTGGCGTATTAGCGCGAATTGAGGAATTAGATCTTCAGGAGGTTCAGCGCGATTCGCTTTATATTCAGGATAAATTTGTTTCCGAAAAGTATCAGATGAATAATCAAAAATAACAGCAAAATGTGTTGGAACAACACCCGTAGCTGTATTACGAGCATCACAAAGTAATTTCCATAACATATTGCAAAAACCAGCTACTGCTCCTACAGGAAGTCCATCCTTTTTACGTTTTAAAGGCGGCAAAGCATAATAAGCACGAAAAATATAGCCTGATCCGTCAACCAAAAAAAGATGATCTGTTGCTTTCATGACAATTTTTTCTCCATTTCAGCTAAAAAAACAAATTACCCTTATATATTTTTTCACTTTGCCTCTAAAAAGCCATTTTTTCTCTTCATAAGACGTGAAGTCGTTGCACTTTATATTAAGTACCTAGAGCTTTTCTTTGCTGTTACAGGATTAATAGCTTTCATTTTGCTCCTCCTATGATAGCTGAGGTACGATGTAGCGACAGGGTCGTTGTGGTGTTCCCCTCCCCACAACGACCGTTTTTTTTTGACATAGATATTCTTTAATTTCAAACGTGACTCTTTTAGATAAAAGATGATGTTATTCATGAATTTTGAAGTTATTCCACAGAGCTTTTTCACCCATTTTGTTGATAAAATCGGCGTGCAACCTTTTTTCTTGCATACTCAATCTTGAAGGTAAAGCCTGTGAGCGAATTTTAACTGCATAAGATGTATCTTTATCATTCTGGATATGTTCATCAACACCCCTTCTATTACCAAAACCCAATACACCTTGCTTTCCACCGATTAGTTCAATATAAACATCGGCTAGAATCTCTGCATCAAGCAAAGCACCATGAAGAACACGATGGCTGTTATCAATTCCAAAACGTTTGCATAAAATATCAAGAGAATTAGGCCCCATAGGGAATTTACGCCGTGCCATAGCCAGTGTATCAAGAATATTATCAACACTGATGAGCGGTTTGTTGACGCGTTTTAATTCTGCATTAATAAAACCAATATCAAAACTCGCATTATGCGCAATCATTGTCGCGCCTTTAATAAATTCCAAAAATTCATCAACAATATCACTAAAACTTTTCTCGTTTTTTAGGCGTTCATTGGTTAATCCGTGAATTGCTACAACTTCATCAGGAATAATAACGCCTTCAGGGTTTAAATAAACATGAAATTGGCGCCCCGTAAGATAACGATCAACCATTTCTACACAACCAATTTCGATTATGCGATCTTTTTCTTTATCTAAACCTGTTGTTTCTGTATCAAAAATAATTTCACGCATAATTTTAATTCTTTAGCAATTTTTTTATCACATCAAAAACCTGTTGACGTGTATTCTCTAAATCTTTCCCTGTATCAATAATAAAATCAGCGCGTTCTCGTTTTTTTTCATCTGGCATTTGTTGAGCGTTGATAAAGGCAAATTTTCTCTCATTCATACCTTGGCGAATCATTACACGTTCTTTTTGTATTTCTGGTGGAGCAGAAACAACAATAACGCTATCCACACGACTTTCACCATTTTTTTCAAACAGAAGTGGAATATCAAGAATAACTAATTTTTTCCCTTGTTCACGCGCTATATCAATAAATTCCCTTTCTTTTTCTTGCACCAAAGGATGAATTATTTTTTCTAATGTTTGTAATTTTTCCTTATCATCAATCAAAATTTCAGAAAGTTTCAAACGGTTAACTTCTCCGTTTTCAACCACACCAGGAAAAATACGCTCTATGAATGACAAAGCTGGCTCACTTTTATAAAGCTGTTGTACTGCTTCATCAGCACTAAAAACAGAAATACCCGCTTGCTTGAAAAAATCAGCAACTGTTGATTTTCCCATAGCAATTGATCCCGTTAATCCTATGATCTTCATTCTCTTTTTTCACTCATATCCTCTAAAATAGCTGTCCGTAACGCTTTTGTTACCTGTGGTCTTATTCCGAACCACTGTTCAAACCCTATAACAGCCTGATGTAGAAGCATCCCAAGTCCATCAACCGTCTTGAGATCACAAGCCTTTGCCTGTTGTAAAAAAGGAGTTATCAATGGTGTATAAATAATATCTGTTACTAATGCCGTTTTTTTTGCTTTATGAAAATCGCAAAAAAAAGAATCACTTTTTTCTTCTGGACTTTTTATGCCAATAGAGGTTGTATTAACAATCAAATCAGCTTGATGAAGTATTTCATGGATTTTATGCCAATCGTAAACTTTAATGATTTTTCCAAAATGCTGAGCTAAATTATCAGCACGTTGTTTTGTACGGTTAATTAAATAAATCTGTTCAAAACCGCGTCTTTTTAAGGCATATATGATAGCGCGTGCGGCACCACCTGCTCCAAAAACAAGAGCTGTTTCCCCTCCCCAATCAGATACAAAATCATCAAGATTAGCGCTAAAACCATAGGCATCACTATTCGTGGCACAAAGCTTATCTTCTTCATACCAAAGTGTATTAACAGCACCAATCATTGTTGCTCTCTCATCTTTATAATCTGCTAAACGAAAAGCTTCCTGTTTATAAGGCAAAGTAACATTTCCTCCACAAAAGCCTATTTTTTGTAAAGACGCAATAAAATGACTGAACTCTTCAGATGTTACTTCTTGTGCAAGATATTCTCCTTGTAAACCATATTGTTTAAGCCAAAAATTGTGAATTTTTGGCGATTTTGAATGATGAATTGGAGAACCAACAACAAAAGCACGCGGATAATTTGTTTTTTTTATTGTTAAGTCAACCATCAATAATTCCTAAGTGGCGCAGTTTTATGAGTAGAGGCAGCAAAGGTAAACCAACAATGGTAAAAAAATCTCCTTCAATTTTTTCAAAGAGATGAATTCCTTCTCCTTCAATTTGATATACTCCCACGCTGTTTAAAACATCTTTTCCTACGCGTGCTAAATAACGTTCAATAAATTCTGATGAGAGTAAACGGACGGACATATGTGCACTAAAAGCTTCAACCCAAATTTTTTGACCATTTTTAAATAAAGCTACCGCACTATGAAGAGAATGGGTTTTTCCTGATAATTCACATAAACGTTGATGCGCTTCTTTAATATTTGTTGCTTTGTGAAAAACTTGACCTTCAAAATCAAGAACTTGATCACAACCAATAACGAAAGCATCAGGAAAACGATCTGAAACATTTTTTGCTTTTGCGCTCGCAAGAAAACAGCTGAGTTCTTTAGGTGTTTTTTCTTTTGCTTTTTTTTCTACTTCTCTTTCATCAAAAGAAGCTCCTTCAATGGAAAAATTTAAGCCTGCTTTTTTTAATAATTTTGCACGATAAAAACTAAGAGATGCTAATATTAAAGTATCTGCGTTCATGAGAATTTTCTCTCATTTCCTTCACGAAATCGTGATAACAGTTCAAATATTGCAGCAGCAGTTTCTTCAATAGAACGTCTTGTGACATCAATAATAGGCCAACCAAAACGTTCGCAAATGCGTTTTGCATGGATTAATTCTTCAGCTATGTTGATACGATTAGTATAATTATCAAGAGCAAAACCTTCTCCTAAATCTCTATTTTGACGAATATGTGAGATTCTTTCAGCTGAAGCAATTAAACCAATAATTAAAGAATTTTTTACCTCTAAAAGAGATTCTGGCAAATCAATTCCTGGAATAAGAGGAACATTAGCCGTTTTGATTCCGCGATTTGCTAAATAGATGCTTGTTGGTGTTTTAGAGGTTCTTGAAATTCCCACAAGGATCACATCTGCTTCGGATAAGCTACTGAAAGACTGTCCATCATCATGCTCTATTGTAAAATCCAGTGCCTCAATACGGCGAAAATAATCTGCATTAAGATCATGTTGTGCGCTCGCACGTAAATGTGTTGGCATTCCAAGGTAAGACTGAAAAGCATTTAAAACAGGATGCAATATATCAATACAGGGAACTTCTATTTTTTTGCATTTTTTTTGAAGGAGTAGTTTAAGTTCTTCATCAATCATTGTGTAAAGAACAATACCTGGCTCTTGTTGTATTTCATCAAGAGCTTTCTGTAACTGTATTCTATTACGAATCATAGGATAGATATGCTCTGTTGCCTGAATCATTGCATATTGCGATGCTACAGCTCTTCCAACAGAAATTAATGTTTCTCCTGTTGCATCAGAAAGCATGTGTAAATGAAAGATTTTTTTTTCTTTTGTCACAAAAATTTTAACTCCTTGTTAAGACATGTGTATATATCCTCACCGTTTTTTATAAAACTAAAATTTATGAAAAATTCTCCTTTTTTATGCACAAATTAAATGCTTGTGATAATTTAATCCCTCTTATAAAAAAAGAGGGGATAATATCTTTAAGATAGTGATATTTTTATTCTTTTTTCAGTTCCTTTTGTGGATAAAATTGAGGATAAATAATAATCCACACTAAACACAGTTATAAATAAGAATAATCCTTTCTTTAATATAAATTTATTAATATAAATTTCTGTAAAAAATACTTTTGAATAGCATTTCATTAATGCTATAATCCTAACTCACATTTTTGTTATTAAAATAATTAAATACTATTTGGATTTTATATTTTTTCAAGTTTTTCATATAATTACTTAATATTACAGGAACAAATTTCATATAAATGGTACTTGCAGATTAAAAAAATTGAGTGTAGGATATTTTTTCTTAATAATATTTCACTCATAAATTTCCATAAATTATTTAGAACAATCTTCTCCTTAATTACAAAGAGCATATTTCATGCAAAAAATGAAACTACAAGAACTTAAAAGCAAAAATCCCGTTGAGCTTGTTTCTTTTGCTGAAACATTAGAAGTTGAAAATGCCTCCCTTATGCGCAAACAAGAATTAATGTTTGCTATCTTGAAAAAACTTGCTCTACAAGACGTTGAAATTATAGGAGAAGGTGTTGTTGAAGTTTTACAAGACGGATTTGGATTTTTGAGATCTGCTGATGCTAATTATCTTCCTGGTCCTGATGATATTTATCTTTCACCTGCACAAATACAGTCGTTTTCTTTAAAAACAGGCGATACAATTGAAGGCCCCATACGCAGTCCAAAAGAGGGAGAACGTTATTTTGCTCTCCTTAAAATTAATACAATTAATTTCGAAAAACCTGAAAAGATTCGTTATAAAATCCACTTTGATAATCTTACTCCTCTTTATTCAAATGAACGTTTCCAAATGGAAATACAAGATCCTACAGAGAAAGATATGTCATCACGTGTGATTGATTTGATATCTCCATTGGGAAAAGGACAAAGAGGGTTAATTGTAGCTCCTCCTCGGACGGGAAAAACAGTTTTACTTCAAAATATTGCTCATTCTATTACCACTAATCATCCTGAATGTTATCTCATTGTTCTTTTAATTGATGAACGACCAGAAGAAGTTACTGATATGCAGCGTTCAGTAAAAGGAGAAGTGGTTTCTTCTACTTTTGATGAACCTGCAATACGTCACGTACAAGTGGCAGAAATGGTTATTGAAAAAGCCAAACGTCTTGTTGAATATGGGCGTGATGTTGTTATTCTTCTCGATTCTATTACACGTCTTGGGCGTGCATATAATACAGTTGTTCCTTCTTCGGGTAAAGTTTTAACAGGTGGTGTGGATGCAAATGCCCTCCAGCGTCCAAAGCGTTTTTTTGGTGCAGCACGTAATATTGAAGAAGGCGGATCTTTAACCATTATTGCAACGGCTTTGATTGATACAGGAAGTCGTATGGATGAGGTTATTTTTGAAGAATTTAAAGGAACAGGTAATTCGGAAATTGTTCTTGATCGAAAAGTTGCTGATAAACGTATTTTCCCTGCTATGGATATTTTAAAGTCAGGAACGCGTAAGGAAGAACTTCTGGTAGAACGACAAGATTTACACAAAATTTTTGTTCTTCGTCGTATTTTAGCATCTATGAATGTAACAGATGCAATTGAATTTTTGATTGATAAATTAAAGCAAACAAAAAACAATAGTGAATTTTTTGATTCAATGAATACGTAGAGTCATTAAAGTTTTTATTAGGATAAAACCTGTGGATACAATCTTTGCTGTTTCGAGTGGATTGTTACCTTCAGGGGTTGCAGTCATTCGGCTTTCTGGTCCTCATGTTGTGGATATAGTTAAAACGCTTTGTGGTCGTTTACCTAAAGCACGTTTTATGCATTATGGAAATCTTACTGCTCGTGATGGTAGTTTTTTAGATTCTGGTTTAACTGTTTTTTTTCCTGCTCCTCATAGTTTTACGGGGGAAAATTGTGCAGAATTCCATTTACATGGAGGAAAAGCAGTCGTTAATCGTTTTCTCGATGAATTGTCGACATTTTCTGGATGCCGTATTGCAGAAGCAGGTGAATTTTCACGTCGTGCTTTTATGGAAGGAAAATTAGATCTTGTTCAAGCAGAAGGTCTTGCTGATTTAATAGAAGCAGAAACGGAAAGCCAACGGCGTTTAGCTGTTATGGGTACAAGTGGACATTTAACGACGCTTTATCGTGATTGGCGTCATAAGCTTATGAAGGCGCGTGCTTTTATTGAGGCAGAACTTGATTTTGTTGATGAAGCAGATATTCCCAACGCAATATCTGATAAAGTTTGGAAAGATGTTCAGGATCTTTATACTTCTATTCGGGAATATATTACTGAAGGAGAACGTGCGAGTATTTTACGTGATGGATTAAAAATTGTTATTGCTGGTGCTCCAAATTCTGGAAAATCAAGCATTATGAATCGTCTTTCAGGAAGATCTGTTGCTATTGTAACGGAAGAAGCAGGAACAACCCGTGATGCTTTAGAAATGAGAATTATTCTTGGTGGTTTACCTGTTTTTTTAACCGATACTGCTGGTTTTAGAAAAACAGAAAATAAAATAGAACAGATGGGAATAGAAATTGCTAAACAGCATGTTAGGGAAGCTGATTTGGTTATTTTGGTTTATGATATAGGAAATCCTAAGCAAGTTGATTTACCAGAAACATCGGCTGAAATATGGTGTGTTGGCAATAAGCTTGATCTTTATGAAAAAAATGATCAGCATTGGTCTATACAATTTTCCGCATTAACTGGTTTAAATTTTGATTATTTTATAAAAGAACTTGAATCATTTTGTCATTATCGTGCTTCTAAAATTGGAAATATTGTTCCAGCACGTAAAAGGCAACTTCAATTATTAAAGCAGGCTGTTAAAGAGATTGAATTTTCTCTTAATTATCATTCTCTTGATCTCAGTTTACGTGCAGAACATCTCCGTTGTGCAAGTGATTTTCTTGGGAAAATTACAGGAGATATTGATGTTGAAGATTTGCTTGATATTATTTTTTCAGAATTTTGTGTTGGTAAATAATGATTCACGTGAAACATTGATTATTTCATAGACAGATTATAAAGATTATGTAATTTATATCCTGTTTCACGTGAAACCTTAGAATATTTTCTACGGAATTAATTAAATGCAATCATATGATGTTGTTATTGTTGGTGGTGGTCATGCTGGCTGTGAAGCGGCTTCAGCTTCAGCACGTGTAGGAGCCAAAACAGCGCTTGTTACACATAAAATATCAGCATTGGGAACAATGTCGTGTAATCCTGCTATTGGTGGACTTGGAAAAGGGCATCTAGTTCGTGAAATAGATGCGTTAGATGGTCTTATGGGAAGAGCAGCGGATGCTGCTGGAATTCAGTTTAGACTACTTAATAGACGTAAAGGACCGGCAGTAAGAGGACCACGGACACAGGCAGATAGACAACTTTATAAAAAAGCAATTCAAAAATTATTAAAAGAACAAGAAAATCTTACTCTTATTGAGGATGAAGTTATTGATCTGGTTGTTAAAGATAATTGTGTATCAGGTGTTATTTTAAAAAAACAAGGAACAATTTTTTCTGGTGCTGTTGTTTTAACAACAGGTACGTTTTTAAATGGCTTTATTCATATTGGTAATAAAACATGGGCTGCTGGTCGTATGGGAGATCAGTCAAGTGTAAAACTTGCTGAACATTTGAAAAAATATCATATAAAACTTGGACGATTAAAAACAGGAACCCCTGCTCGTTTGAGTAAAAAAACAATTGCTTGGGAAGCTCTCCAAAAACAACAAGCAGATGAAAATCCCATACCCTTTTCTCTTTTAACAGAGAAAATTGAACAACCACAAATTGAATGTGCAATAACACGTACAAATGAGAAAACACATCAAATTATTCGCGAGAATATTTATCTCTCTGCTTTATATTCTGGAAGTATTGAAGGGTTAGGACCACGTTATTGTCCTTCTGTTGAAGATAAAATTGTTAAATTTGGAGAACGTGATGGACATCAGATCTTTCTGGAACCAGAAGGATTAAATGATGATACTGTTTATCCAAATGGTCTTTCTACTTCTCTTCCTGAAGATGTACAAATTTCTCTATTGAAAACCATTGAAGGATTGGAAAATGCTATAGTTTTACAACCTGGTTATGCTATTGAATATGATTTTGTTAATCCACAACAATTAACAAAAAACTTAGAATTACGTTTTTTACCGGGTTTGTTCTTAGCAGGCCAAATTAATGGTACAACAGGATATGAGGAAGCAGCAGCACAAGGACTTTTAGCTGGATTAAATGCTGCACGTAAAGTAGGTAAATTAGATGAAATACTTATAAGTCGTTCTACTGCTTATATTGGTGTTATGATTGATGATTTGGTTTCACGTGGTGTTTGTGAACCTTATAGGATGTTTACATCACGTGCTGAATTTCGTTTATCTTTACGATCTGATAATGCTGATACACGTTTAACACCTTTGGCACAAAAATGGGGTATTGTGAGTAAAATACGTTGGGAATGTTATCAGAAAAAACAACAACGGCTTGATCAAGCACGATCAATATGTCAAAATCTTTTTTTAACACCCAATGAAGCTTCTGCTCATGGATTACATGTTAATCATGATGGAATTCGGCGTTCGGCTTATGATTTTCTTGCTTATCCTCATATGACCTTAGAGCGTCTTTCAGATTTTTGGCCACAATTACAAACAATTGATTCTAAAACAGCAGAATCTTTAGAAATTGAAGCACAATATGCGGTTTATTTAGATAAACAAGCACAAGATATTGCCTCTCTTCAGAGAGATGAACGTTTAGAAATTCCTTCTTCTCTTGATGTTCAGGCAATTTCAGGTCTTTCAAATGAACTTAAATCAAAAATTCAAGAAGTGTCGCCGCGTTCAATTGCTGATGCACAAAAAATTGATGGTATGACACCCGCCGCGTTATCGCTTATTATTACACATATTCAACGTCAACGACGTGAAAAGGCTAAAACAGCTTAATGAATTTTTCTACAGAAAAAAAATATCAACAATTATTAAATATTGTTCCTTCTGTTTCACGTGAAACGATGGAAAATTTAATTCAGTTTGAGTCTTTAGTACTTCAGTGGAATGCACATATTAATTTGATATCTGCTACAACTATACCAGATCTATGGACACGACATATTCTAGATTCAGCACAAATTTTTCCTTTGTATGCTCATTCTTTACATTGGTGTGATTTAGGATCAGGAGGAGGTTTTCCTGCAATTGTGATTGCTATCTTTTTGAAAGAAAAAAAAGCAGGACATATTAATCTTGTTGAAAGTAATGGGAAAAAAGTTGCTTTTTTGCGAACAGTTATTGCTCAACTTAATCTTCCAGCAACGGTTTATCACGCTAGAATTGAAGATATATATCAAAAAATTCCCATATCTGATATTATAACGGCACGGGGATTAGCGCCGCTTGATACTCTTTTACAACTCATTTTTCCTTTATTAACAGAAAAAACAATAGCTCTTTTGCAAAAAGGTCGGGATTACGCTACAGAAATAAAAAATGCCTCTGCCAATTGGCACTTTGATCTGTTAAAACATAAAAGTAAAGTTGATGAAAATTCTGTTATTTTGGAAATTTCTCATATTCGATCATATAGAGGGTAGAGCAAAATGAGCGAAACACGAATTATCGCTATTGCAAACCAAAAGGGTGGAGTCGGAAAAACAACCACAGCAATTAATCTTGCTACAGCTTTAGCGGCTATTGGTGAAAATGTCCTTATTATGGATGTTGATCCACAAGGTAATGCTAGTACAGGTTTAGGGATTGATCGTAATAGCCGTCCTTTATCTTCTTATGATGTTTTGGTTTCGGGCGTTTCAATTACACAGGCGGCTTTAAAAACAGCCGTACCCAATCTTTATATAGTTCCCTCTACACTTGATCTCTTAGGTGTGGAAATGGAAATTTCTTCATCAAAAGATCGCATACAACGCTTACGTAAAGCTCTCTATGATGATCCGGAAATGGAAAAAAAATTCAATTATATTTTAATTGATTGTCCTCCCTCCCTTAATCTTTTAACACTTAATGCTATGGGGGCTGCGGATTCTGTTTTAGTGCCTATGCAGTGTGAATTTTTAGCACTTGAAGGTTTAAGTCAATTACTTGAAACAGTAAAACAAGTGCGATCCGTACTTAATCCATCTTTAGAGATCCAAGGTATTGTTCTAACAATGTATGATGGACGTAATAACCTTTCAAATCAAGTTGTTGAAGATGTACGTTCTTTTATGGGAGATAAAGTTTATCGTACTGTTATTCCACGAAATGTAAGAGTATCAGAAGCGCCTTCTTTTGGCAAACCTGTATTGCTTTATGATCTTAAATGTGCTGGGAGCCAAGCTTATTTGCGTCTAGCATCAGAAATGATTCAACGTGAAAAACAAGCACGTGCTGCTGCTTAAAAATGTAAAATTTTTTGTAAGAAAACTCAAAGAGCAAAATTATGAACGATGATCTATCAAAAAAAAGACTAGGACGTGGATTAGCGGCATTGATTGGAGATATCAATTTAAACAACAATATTGCACGTTCATCAAGCTTTGATAAATTAAATGAATCCGGTAGTCTTTCTGAGCGATTTATTTCTATTGAATCTATTTCATGTAATCCTCACAATCCTCGGCGTCATTTTACTGAAACAGAGCTTGATAATTTGACACAATCAATTCGTCAACACGGTGTGGTTCAACCGGTTATTGTGAGGCCTTTAAGAGATCATCCTCATCGGTTTGAATTGATTGCGGGTGAACGGCGCTGGCGTGCAGCACAACGTGCAAATTTAAGTCAATTACCCGTTATTATTCGTGATGTGGACGATAAAACGGCTTTGGAATTGGCAATTATTGAAAATGTTCAACGTGCAGATCTTAATCCTATCGAAGAAGCAAAGGGATATGAGATGCTTCTAAATGAACATGATTATACGCAAGTAGATTTAGCGCAAGTTATAGGAAAAAGTCGTAGTCATGTTGCAAATACGCTTCGTTTGTTAAAACTTCCAGAAAAAGTACAACAATTCTTAACTGATGGACAACTTTCTGCAGGTCATGCACGTTGTCTTATAACCGTTGATGATCCACAAAATTTAGCTGAGAAAATTATTCGTGAAGGGCTTTCAGTACGTCAAACAGAAATACTTGCATATGAGCAAGCTAATCCTAAAACTAAAAAGCGTACCAATACGGAGAAAGATGCTGAAACAAAATCTTTAGAAAAATTACTTGCAGATGTGATAGGAATGAAAGTTATTATTCGACATGGTAAAAAAGGTGGAGATTTAAAAATACATTACTCTTCATTAGAACAATTAGATGAAATTTGTCGGCGTTTACAAAGTTAATCAATTGTTCTAAAAAGATTTTTTTAACAGTTATCTTTTAAAATTTTTATTATTCTATACATATGCTCTTTAGAAAATTCTATATTTCTTGCAGGTAAAGAGTTTTTTTCATAAGTAGAATTTTCTTCATCAGTAAGTACATACAATGTCGCTTGAAGTGCTAGGTGAGAAACAACAAAATCTTTCGGTGTTATATTATTTTCTTTTAAAATATTCACAAGTTTTGGTTTACTAGAAATATAGGTAGTGTAGTTTTCAATACTAGAGTGGATACTAGAATCATAAGTTATAAGATTATTTTTTTCTGGAAGTAAGTTTTTACATTCTTTTTCAATTTTTTCCAGCTTTAAAAGAAAATCTTCCGTTAAGGGATAATTTGCAATGAGAGGTGCTATAAGAGAAGAATTATCTGTTTCCTTTTCTTCTGCCATTGTTTGTTGAATATGTATCACGAAAAGAAAAGATGAAACAAACGTAATACGAACTTAAGCATGGTTAAAAATTATCCTTTCTTCTTCGAACTTCAGCAAAAACTTCTTCATCTGTTTTTTCTTCCATTACAAGGTTCTTTCGCAATACACTATCATCCCAGCGGAGAAAGGGATTGGTGGCTTTTTCTTGCCCTAAGGTTACTGGTAAAGTCATAGCATTTTTTGCACGTAGCAAAAAAACTTCCTCTATTCTTTGGTGGAGTTTTTTATTATGTGGGTCAATTGTTAGTGCGAAAAGAGCGTTATTTTTTGTATATTCGTGTCCACAATAGAGAAGTGTTTCATCAGGAAGTTTACGAAGTTTTTTTAAAGAATTCAGCATTTGTGCTGGTGTTCCTTCGAAAAGACGTCCACAGCCCAATGAAAAAAGTGTATCTCCAGCAAAGAGTAAATTCTTTTCAGGAAAATAGTAAGATAATGCGCCTAGAGTATGACCAGGTGTTGAAAGAGCTAAAAGAAGGTGTGAGCCAAAAGAAAAACTTTCATCAGGTTGAAGTGTTTTATCAAGATGATTGATCTTTTCTTTTTCTGCTTCTGGTCCGATAACCGTAGCGTTGTAAACTTGTTTTAATTCTGATAGGGCTTCTACATGGTCGTGATGATGATGAGTTACAAAAATAGTGTCAAGTGTCCAATTGCGGCGCTTTAAGGCATTGTGAATCGCTTTGCCTTCAGAAGCATCTATTGCAGCTGTCATACCACTTTTTTCATCATGAAGGAGTACACCGAAATTGTCTTCTCGACAAATAAACTGTTCAATCAACATATTTTTTCTCCCGAACAGTGTTTGGCGATGAATCTATAAAATAATCGGTAGTGATGATTTTTTTAAGAATCAGATTTGTCCTCTTCTGTAAAAAGTCCTTTTGAATGTTTTATAATTATAGGCATTTGGGTAAGCATGAAAAGGACTGTTATAGGCATGACGCCAAATACTTTGAAACTTGTCCAGAAATTATCGCTAAAATTACGCCAAATTATTTCATTCAAAATGGCAAGAAAAATGAAAAAAAACGCCCAACGATAGGTAAGTTTTTGCCAACCTAAATCATCAAGTTTTAAGGTAGAATCAAGAGCATAACGTAAAAGTGGTTTTTTAAAAAACATCCCACCAAAAAGTATAAAAGCAAATAAGCTATTAATGATTGTTGGTTTCATTTTTATGAAAGTTTCATTATGAAGCCAGAGAGTTAGAAAGCCAAAAACTAAAACAAATATTCCTGAAATAAGAGGCATAATAGGAATTTGTCTTGCAAGGATCCATGATAAGCTTAGGGAAATAATAATAGCCACCATAAAAATAGCTGTTGCAGGGAAAATAGGCTTACTAAAATTTTGAAAAAATCCAATGTTTTTTATCAGCCATTCTCCCTTATAATTGGCAAAAAAGAAGGCAACCAATGGACCCATTTCCAAAAGAAACTTAAGTGTTGGTGAGAGAGAAATTTTTTTATTGTTATTCATCTTTTTTTCAGAATTATTGTGTAAATTAAGATTAGATAAAGGCTGTTTCATGCGTGTTTTCCTGCAATAGTTTCGGCAAAGTCAGAAGCAGAAAAGGGTTGAAGGTCTTCAATATCTTCTCCTATACCGATAAAATAAACGGGTAATTTATATTTTGCTGCGATAGCGACAAGAATTCCTCCTCGTGCAGTCCCATCTAGCTTTGTCATAACTAAACCATTAACACCAGCAATATCACTGAAAATGTCCACTTGGTTGAGTGCATTTTGTCCGGTTGTTGCATCAAGAGTTTGAAGGATTGTGTGGGGTGCTTGGGGGGTGTGTTTTTTTAAAACACGAATAATTTTTGCCAACTCATCCATTAATTCAGATTTATTTTGTAAACGCCCTGCTGTATCAATAATTAATACATCACTGTTTGTTTTTTTTGCTTTTTCATAAGCATCAAATGCTAAGCTGGCGGCATCTGCACCCAATTTTGTCGAAATAACAGGAGAATTGGTACGTTCACCCCAAATGTGTAGTTGCTCAATAGCAGCGGCTCGGAAAGTATCACCTGCTGCTAGCATAACTTTTAATCCCCCTTCTGTTAATTTGGCTGAAAGTTTTCCAATAGTTGTCGTTTTTCCAGTGCCATTTACACCTACCAGCAAAATAACATGAGGTTTATGGCTGAGATCAAGTTCTAATGGTATTGCAACAGGTTCCAGAACTTTTTTGACCTCATCAGCTACAATAGTATGAATATCATCTGGGGAGAGGTTTTTTCCGTAACGACTGGAAGCTAAAGTATTTGTGATGCGTGTTGCCGTCTCTACACCTATGTCAGCTTGGATAAGAATATCTTCGAGCTCTTGCAATGTATCTTCATCAAGTTTTCTTTTAACAAAGAGATCGCCAATTGATCCGCTTAGGCGTTGTGAAGAAAGGGATAGGCCTTTTTTAAGGCGCCCAAACCACGCTGTCTTTTTTTGTTCAACAGAAGGTTCAGATAAAATTTCTTCATTCTTTTTTTCACGGATGTTGTCTGTGACAATAATTTTACCAGAAAAGGGAATTTTATCAGAATGGGATTCTAGAAATGGAGATTTTTCATCATATTTTGTAAGTATTGACTCTGGATTTTTTGTTTGTTCTTCTTTTTCTGTGTTTATAGAGATTTGATTATTTTTTGTCTTTTCATTTTTGCCTTTATTTTCTTCTATTATATCGCTTTTATCAGGAATAGAAATCTGTTGTTCAATTTCTTGCTCTTGAGATTTGTTAAAAGAGAATATTTTTTTTATAAAAGATTTAGTCATAAGAATTCTCCTGCTCAAGCAGCGTTTAATTTTGGAGGGACAGCAATCAATTTATCGCCATCATGATCAACGATAAGGGCTTGAACAATTGTTCCTGCTTTTGCACCTTTAACTTGTACAAGAGTATAATCTTCTGTTCGTCCGATTTCATCTTTTTCAACGAGAATTGTTTGTAGACTGTTTTGTAAATGAGCAAGATGCTTTTGGTAAGCCATATCACCTGCTTTACGCAATTTTTCAGCACGCAGCTTAACTATTTTACGATTGATTTGTGGCATACGTGCGGCAGGTGTTCCTTCTCTTGGACTAAAGGGGAAGACATGGAGATGGGTTAAATTACAGTCTTTGATTAAGGCAAGACTATTTTGAAACATCTCTTCTGTTTCTGTAGGAAAACCAGCAATTAAGTCGGCACCATAAACCATTGTAGAACGTTTGGCACGCAATTCTTGGCAAAATTGAATGGCATGTTCGCGCAGATGACGCCGTTTCATCCGTTTTAAAATCATATTATCACCTGCTTGCAAAGATAAATGCAAATGGGGCATGATTCTTGTTTCATAAGCTAAAAGATTTATGAGTTCTTCGTCTGCTTCAATAGAGTCAATAGATGAGAGGCGTAATCGGGCTAAGTCAGGGACATGATGCAAAATAGTTGAAGTTAATTTTCCTAGAGTAGCTTTTCCAGGAAGATCGTGGCCATAACTTGTAAGGTCAACACCTGTAAGGACCACTTCTTGGATACCCCCACCTATCAGCTTTTTAATTTGTTCTATGACAGCACCCATGGGAACTGAACGAGATGGTCCTCGTCCATAAGGAATAATGCAAAATGTACAGCGGTGATCGCATCCGTTTTGTACCTGTACAAAAGCGCGGGTGCGCTCTTGCATTGCACTGACCATATGTGGAGCAATTTTTTGTACTTCCATAATGTCATTGATATGCACCTTTTCAGAATGATTAATACCAAAATCAGGAAGTTGACGATAAGAATGAGCGTGAAGTTTATCTTCGTTTCCTAAAACAAGATCTACTTCTGTCATTGAGGCAAAATTTTGTGCTTCTGTTTGGGCTGCACACCCTGTTACAATGATACGCGCATGAGGATTTTCACGTCTTGCTTTGCGGATAGCTTGTTTTGCTTGTCGTACGGCTTCGGCAGTGACAGCACAGGTATTAAAGATAATAGCACCATCTTTAAGTTGATCTAGCCCTGAAGAAGTACTTTCTTTGCGAATGATTTCCGATTCGTAGCTATTAAGTCGACAACCAAAAGTTACAATTTCTATTGCCATCAGGAGTGATCCTTTTTGTAACACCCTGTTAAAGGGCTTAAAAAACCACTAAAGTGATATTTAATTGGTCCTGTCATGATAATATGATCGTCTTCTCGGTAAAAAATATTAAGTGTTCCCTTTGGTAAATTTACATCAACATGGCGCTCTGTAAGTCCACGACGATAAGCAGCCACTGCACTTGCACAAGCAGCACTCCCACATGCTTGTGTTAATCCTGCCCCTCGCTCCCATGTACGTAAATTTAGACTTTTCTTTGACGTTATGCAAGCAATGGAAATATTGCACCGTTCGGGAAACAGGGGATCATGTTCAAGTTTTGGCCCATATTTTTCTAATGGAATATGTTGAATATCATTTTCAACAAAAAAGATAGCATGGAGATTGCCAATGGATATGAGACAAGCGTCTTTTAGGGGACCAGCCATAATTTCTACGTGATTGGTATCAACTATTTCACGTGAAACAGGCATCTCTTTTGCATTGAAATTTGGGCATCCCATATCAACAGAAATGAGATTATCGGTTTGGTATTTTCCTTCAATAATTCCAGCGGGAGTTTCTAAATGAAATTTTTCACCAAAATTGTGATCTTTAAGCCATGCGATGACACAGCGGGTACCATTGCCACAAGCTTTAGCCATTGATCCGTCGGCATTCCATATTTCTATGCGGAAGTCGGTTTTTTTCTGGGTTGGTGTGTGGATAGCCATGATTTGATCAAAATGCATTTCAGGATCTGCCGACAAAGCAAGGATTGCTTGTGGTGTAAGAGCGCATGTGCTTTCACGCATATCAACAACAATAATTTGATTTCCAAGACCGTCCATTTTGCTAAATGGCGTTTTCATGAAACTTCTCTATTTCTAATGATTACTTATAAAAAGATATATGACTGAAAATATTATAAATTTCTAGTGTTTAATAAATATAAAATTGGGTACATAAATTATTTCTTTTAAAATAAGTGATTTTAACCTGTTTTTTTTAATTTGTTAATTTATCTTTGTAACTATAACAAATATTCGCTTAATTTTTTTGTGAACTTATTTATTGTCGTGGGAGAGAGTACAGACATGGCGTTTTCAAAAGTTTCGTTTTTCGTTGCACTATCAACTGTAATGTTTTTAGGGGGGTGTTCAACAACACGGTTTGATGGTAATGACGATGGTAACGCATTAGAAGTTTTTTATCCATCTCAACAAATGACAATATTAGAAGCGTCTGATCTGTCGTCTACTTCTTCGTCGATATCTGAAGATGCAAATGCTCCGATGTATGAAAAAGGAGATTCTCAGAGCGATGGACGAATGGCTAGTCTCGAATTGCCAAGTAATGCCACTGATTTATTTCCTGCAAGTGTTGCTGGGGTGTGGAATCTTTCTATGGGAGGAAAAGTTTGCCGGATTGCAACTCCACAAACAAAGTTTGGACAAGGGTACCGTGCTGGTCCTTTACACTGTCCAGGAATTGCTTCCCAAGTGAGATCGTGGGCTGTTAAAGGAAAAAGATTATATTTTTATAATAACTCTGGACGTGTTATCCTCGTTTTTTATTCTTCAAATGTTGATCGTTTTGAGGGACGTACACTTGATGATCATCCCGTTATTTTAAGTCGTTAAATCATTTTTGATCGTTTATGACAAACTAAACTAGACGGACAGATTCTTGAAAAGTATTTGTATTTTTCATTGAGATCGGTTTGAAAAAGGTTTTTTGGATGATTCTCGTTTCAACACGTTATAAGGAGCTTGTCGCTAAAGGAGAGGTTTGTTTTGATCCCGCTCAATTAGCTATAACAGGATATTTTGATCATTTATTAAAAAAAATTGCGGAACAAAATATCTCTCATCCTTTGCCTTGGATATTTTGCTCTTTCTTTAACAGAATATTTAAAAGGAAAAAACAAAATATTTCTTGCGTTGTAAAACAAGGAGATGAAACAGGTTTTTTTCAGGGACTGTATATTTATGGTGAAGTAGGACGGGGCAAAACCATGCTGATGGATTTGTTCTTTTCTTGTTTGCCTAAAGGTCATAAAAAGCGTGCCCATTTTAATGATTTTATGGCTGATGTGCATGAGCGTATTAATTTTTATCGTCAAGCATCTGGGTGTGCAAAATTTAAACAAGATAATCCTATTTTAGCTGTTGCTGAGGATCTTGCACGAGAAGCAAAAGTACTTTGTTTTGATGAGTTTAGTGTAACGGATATTGCTGATGCTATGGTATTGGGGCGGCTTATTTCTGCTCTGTTTGATAAAGGAATTTTCTTTATTGCAACTTCAAATGTGGCGCCGGATAACCTTTATTGTAACGGTTTGAATCGTGAGCTCTTTTTGCCTTTTATTCAAGTTTTGAAAGCATATGTTCGTGTTGTTAATCTTGATGCAAAAACAGATTATCGCCTTGAAAAATCAAATCTACAACAGGTGTATGTGTCGCCGTTGGGGGTCCCAGCAAATGAATATATGGATCAAGCATGGACACTTGTATTGCAAGGACATAAGGAGACATCTGATGAGCTTTCTATAAAAGGGCGCATTATTCCTATTCCGCGCTTTGGTGCAGGATGTGCTCGTTTTGATTATGGGGATTTATGTGAAAAGCCTTTGGCCGCGGCTGAATATTTGTTATTAGGGGAGCGTTATCATACGATTTTTATTGATAATGTACCGGTCATGGATGATACATGTCGCAATGAAACAAAACGGTTTATTTTGCTTATTGATATTCTTTATGAGCGGCATATACGGTTGTTTATGTCGGCAGCCGCAGGGATAGGGGATTTGTATAAAGGGCATGCGCAGATTACGGAAACATTTGAATTTCAAAGAACACAATCACGTCTTTTCGAAATGCAAAGCTACGATTATTTAAAACTTTGGGAAGAACATTTTCTTTTGAAGAAGAAGCATTGATTATACTTTTACCTTTACGTAAACTGTCAAAACAATAACTTTTTGAAATTAAAGAAATATAATAATTCTGTTGTATTTTTTTTAAATTCACTTTATCGATACATCGTGATAATTTTCTAATAGTTGTTTCAGCGGAGGGTTGTTGTTTCTGTAAGGAGATAAATTTGTAAATTTCATTTCTTTACTCCTTTTTATGATATTGTTTGAATATGGTTGAAGTCAAAAATATTCAGTATACGGACGTTGATGGGTGTGCGCTGAATTATCTAAAAGTTAGGGAAAAATAAAATGGTACGGAAAAAAATAGCTCTCATTGGTTCAGGTATGATTGGTGGTACTTTAGCACATATTATTGGGCTTAAAGAGCTTGCTGATGTGGTCTTATTTGATATTACAGAAGGTGTACCACAAGGTAAGGCTCTAGATATAGCCGAATCTTCTCCCGTTGATGGTTTTGATATCAGTCTAAAAGGTGCTAATGCTTATGAAGCAATTGAAGGTGCTGATGTTGTTATTGTAACAGCAGGCGTTGCACGAAAACCTGGTATGAGCCGTGATGATCTTTTGGGTATTAATTTAAAGGTTATGGAACAAGTTGGAGCTGGAATTAAAAAATACGCTTCTTCAGCGTTTGTTATTTGTGTTACAAATCCCCTTGATGTAATGGTATGGGCATTGCAGAAATTTTCAGGTCTTCCAGTGCATAAAGTGGTTGGTATGGCTGGTATTCTGGATTCAGCGCGTTTTCGTTATTTTTTATCTGAAGAATTTAAAGTCTCTGTCAAAGATGTGACAGCTTTTGTTTTAGGTGGGCATGGTGATTCAATGGTGCCCTTGGTGCGTTATTCAACAGTTGGTGGTATTTCTTTGCCTGATCTTGTTAAAATGGGTTGGACAACACAGGAAAGAATTGATCAAATTATTCAACGTACCCGTGATGGTGGTGCAGAGGTTGTTAGTTTGTTAAAAACAGGTTCTGCTTATTATGCACCAGCAGCTTCTGCTGTTTCTATGGCTGAGGCCTACCTAAAGGATACTAAGCGTGTTGTGCCTGTTGCAGCTTATCTTTCAGGAGAATATGGGGTTAATGATACCTATGTTGGGGTACCTGTTGTACTTGGTGCAGGTGGTGTTGAACGAGTCATTGAAATTGATCTTGATAAAGAAGAAAGAGGTGCTTTTGATCATTCAGTAAATGCGGTTAAAAAGCTTTGTGAAGCTTGTATTGCTCTTGTACCTAGTCTCAAGTAAATTGAACAAGATTTAATTCATTAAAATAAGTATTTAGAATGTTAAAACTTTAGGATTAATAAGATCCATAAAAGAAAAGGACAAATGCATGAATATCCATGAGTATCAGGCCAAACGTCTGCTTCATGAATATGGAGCACCAATTGCAAATGGTGTCGCTGTTTATTCTGTAGAGCAAGCTGAAAAATGGGCGGAAAAATTGCCCGGACCTCTCTATGTGGTTAAAAGTCAGATACACGCTGGTGGTCGTGGTAAGGGTAAGTTTAAAGAACTTGGTCCTGATGCAAAGGGTGGTGTTCGGCTTGCACAATCTGTTGAAGAAGTTGTTGCAAATGTTCAAGAAATGCTTGGAAAAACTTTGGTAACCAAACAAACTGGTCCAGAGGGTAAGCAGGTCAACCGCCTTTATATTGAAGATGGTGCCGATATTGAACGGGAGCTTTATCTTTCACTTTTGGTTGATCGTAGCGTTGGTCGAATTGCTTTTGTTGTTTCAACAGAAGGTGGAATGGATATTGAAACGGTTGCTGAAGAGACACCAGAAAAAATATTCACGCTTCCCATTGATGCTGTAGAGGGTGTTACTTCTGCTGATTGTGCAAGACTTTGTGATGCGTTGAAACTACAAAGTAGTGCGCGAGAAGATGGTGAAAAGCTTTTTCCGATTCTCTATAAGGCATTTTGTGAAAAAGATATGAGCCTTTTAGAAATCAATCCGCTTATTGTGATGAAAGATGGTCACTTGCGTGTTCTTGATGCGAAAGTTTCTTTTGATAATAATGCTCTGTTTCGTCATCCAGATATTTTAGAATTGCGCGATCTTTCAGAGGAAGATCCAAAGGAAATAGAAGCATCAAAGCATGATCTTGCTTATGTTGCTCTTGAGGGTACGATTGGTTGCATGGTTAATGGTGCTGGGCTTGCTATGGCAACAATGGATATCATTAAGCTTTATGGAGCAGAGCCAGCGAATTTTTTGGATGTTGGTGGTGGAGCATCAAAAGAAAAGGTGACAGCTGCTTTTAAAATTATTACGGCCGATCCAAATGTTAAGGGCATTTTAGTTAACATTTTTGGTGGTATTATGCGTTGTGATGTCATTGCTGAAGGTGTGGTTGCTGCTGTTCGTGAGGTTGGTTTAAAGGTTCCCTTGGTTGTTCGTCTTGAAGGTACTAATGTTGAGCAAGGTAAAGCAATTATCAATGAGAGTGGTTTGAATGTTATTCCTGCTGATGATTTAGATGATGCTGCCCAAAAAATTGTTGCAGCCGTGAAGGGAGCTTAAGCTATGTCAATTCTTGTGAATAAAGAGACAAAAGTTCTCGTTCAAGGGCTTACAGGAAAAACAGGAACATTTCATACAGAACAGGCGCTTGCTTATCATGGTACGCAAATGGTTGGTGGCGTTAATCCTAAAAAGGGTGGAGAAACATGGGAAGGTTCAAAAGGCGAAGCTCTTCCTATTTTCGCTAATGTTGCAGAAGCAAAAGAAAAAACAGGTGCAGATGCTTCCGTTATTTATGTTCCTCCTGCAGGGGCTGCGGCAGCTATTATAGAGGCTATAGAAGCTGAAGTTCGTTTAATTATCTGTATTACGGAAGGTATTCCCGTTATGGATATGGTTAAAGTGAAGGCGCGATTAGAAAACTCAAAGTCTCGTCTTATTGGTCCTAATTGTCCCGGTATTCTTACACCAAATGAATGTAAAATTGGTATTATGCCTGGTTCTATTTTTAGAAAAGGTTCTGTTGGGGTTGTCTCGAGGTCGGGAACTTTAACTTATGAAGCCGTTTTTCAAACGAGTCAGGAAGGTCTCGGACAAACAACTGCTATAGGGATTGGTGGCGATCCTGTTAAGGGCACTGAATTTATTGATGTGTTGGAAATGTTTTTAGCGGATGATGAAACCCAGTCTATTGTTATGATTGGTGAGATTGGTGGTTCTGCTGAAGAAGAAGCAGCACAGTTTTTGCAAGATGAAGCAAGAAAAGGTCGTAAAAAGCCAGTTGTTGGCTTTATTGCTGGCCGTACGGCTCCTCCAGGACGGACAATGGGACATGCTGGTGCTGTTATTTCTGGTGGTAAAGGTGGAGCAGAAGATAAAATTGCGGCAATGGAATCAGCTGGGATTCGTGTGTCTTCTTCGCCATCACAGATAGGTAAGACTTTGATGTCAGTTTTGAAAGGCTAAAAGAAAGTTTCACCTGAATAAGAAAAGGTTCTTAGATTCAGGTGAAAAAGCTTGAGTATAAAAAGGTAAAACTTTTTTGAATGTTCGAATCACTGCTTGTTTGTAAGCATTTAAAGGTCAAAAAGAGATATAAGGAGACGGAATAAATGTTCCGGAGAAGTATATGGCAAGGCAGGACGAAATAAATAGCCTTTTTGCACAGACATCATTTCTTTATGGTGGGAATGCGGATTATATAGATCAACTTTATGCTCAATATGAAAAAGATCCTACCAGTGTTGATTCACAGTGGCGTGCTTTTTTTGAAGGACTTCATGATAATAAAGAAGATGTTCTTAAAAATGCTGAAGGAGCAACATGGCAGCGTGATCATTGGCCATTAAAAGCAGAGGGTGAATTGATTTCTGCTCTTGATGGTGATTGGTCTTCTCTTGAAAAATATTTTGGCGATAAATTAAAGGAAAAAGCAATAACAGGTGCTGCACAAAAGGGAAAAACTTCCAGTGAACAAGATATTATTCGTGCAACACGTGATTCCGTTCATGCAATTATGATGATTCGTGCGTTTCGAGAACGGGGACATCTTCATGCGCAACTTGACCCTCTTCAATTGGCCGAAAAACAAGAAGATTATAAGGAACTTTCTCCAGAAGCTTATGGTTTTACTCCAGCTGATTACGAGCGTCCCATTTTTATTGATAATGTTTTAGGGTTGGAATATGCAACTATTCCGCAAATGCTTGAGATTCTCAATCGTACCTATTGTTCAACAATCGGTGTGGAATATATGCATGTTTCTGATCCGGTTCAGAAAGTATGGCTTCAAGAACGCATTGAAGGGCGAGATAAAAAAAATTCTTTCACACAACAAGACAAGAAAGCTATTCTGAATAAGCTTATTCAGGCAGAGGGATTCGAACAGTTTTTAGACACTAAATATAAAGGTACAAAGCGTTTTGGACTCGATGGTGGTGAGGCGCTGATTCCCGCTCTTGAACAGATTATCAAATGTGGTAGTGCTTTGGGGGTTAGGGAAGTTATTTTAGGAATGGCACATCGTGGTCGTTTAAATGTTCTTTCACAAGTTCTTGCCAAACCGCATAGGGCTATTTTTCATGAATTCAAAGGGGGATCTTACAAGCCTGATGATGTGGAGGGATCCGGTGATGTCAAATATCATTTGGGAACTACCGCTGATCTGGACTTTGATGGTAAAAAAGTTCATTTATCGCTGTTGGCCAATCCATCTCATCTTGAGATTGTTGATCCGGTTGTCATGGGAAAAGCACGTGCTAAACAAGATCAACTTATGGGACCTGCGCATACTGATTTACTCCCATTAAGTGAGCGTTCAAAAGTGATGCCATTGCTTATTCATGGTGATGCCGCTTTTGCAGGACAAGGCGTTATCCAAGAAACTTTTGGTCTTTCAGGTCTTAAAGGTTATCGTGTTGCAGGCTCACTTCATGTTATTATCAATAACCAGATTGGTTTTACAACATCTCCACGTTTTTCACGTTCTTCGCCTTATCCATCAGATGTCGCAAAAATGATTGACGCACCAATTTTCCATGTGAATGGTGATGATCCTGAGGCAGTTGTTTTTGTTGCCAAAATAGCAACAGAGTTTCGCCAAATTTTCCATAAACCAGTGGTTATTGATATGTTTTGTTATCGCCGTTATGGGCATAATGAAGGTGATGAACCTTCCTTTACGCAGCCGCTTATGTATAAAGCAATACGTAATCATAAAACAACACTTCAACTTTATAGTGACCAATTGGTAGCAGAAGGAATGGTTACTTCAGAAGAAATTGAGCAACAAAAAAAATTATGGCGCGATAAGCTTGAAGGTGAACTTGAAGCAAGTGCTTCTTATAAACCTAATAAGGCTGATTGGCTTGATGGAAGCTGGACGGGACTCAAAGCTTTTAGTAGTTCTGATGAGCAGCATTCTAGAACAACTGGTGTTGAATTAAAAACTTTAAAGGAAATTGGTCAGAAAATTGTTGAAATTCCGGCAGATTTTCACGTTCACAAAACCATTCAACGTTTTTTAAATAATCGTGCTAAAATTTTTGAAACCGGTGAGGGTGTTGACTGGGCAACTGCTGAAGCTTTAGCTTTTGGTTCACTTTGTTTGGAAGGAGCACCGGTTCGTCTTTCCGGTGAAGATGTTGAACGGGGAACTTTTTCACAACGTCATTCAGTTCTTTATGACCAAGAAAATGAGGCGCGTTATATTCCTTTGAATCATTTACAAAAGGGGCAAGCGCTTTATGACGTTGTTAATTCTATGCTTTCTGAAGAAGCTGTTCTTGGTTTTGAATATGGATATTCTCTTGCTGAACCACGAGGATTAACACTTTGGGAAGCACAATTTGGTGATTTCTCTAATGGTGCACAGGTCATTTTTGATCAATTTATTTCATCCGCAGAGCGTAAGTGGCTTCGTATGTCTGGTCTTGTGTGTTTATTGCCTCATGGTTTTGAAGGGCAAGGGCCGGAGCATTCTTCTGCACGTTTAGAACGGTTTCTTCAACTTTGTGCGGAAGATAATATGCAGGTTGCTAATTGTACAACCCCTGCAAATTATTTTCATATTTTGCGTCGACAAATTAAGCGTGATTTCCGGAAGCCATTGATTTTGATGACACCGAAATCACTTTTACGTCATAAGAGAGCTGTTTCTTTTCTCAATGAAATGGGGCCAGAAACAAGTTTTTGTCGTGTGTTGCTTGATGATGCAGAATGTCTCAAAGATTCTGTCATTAAGTTGCAAAAAGATAATAAGATTCGCCGTGTCGTTCTTTGTACTGGTAAGGTTTATTACGACCTTTATGAAGAACGTGAAAAAAGGGGTATTGATGATGTTTACCTCCTTCGTGTTGAACAGCTTTATCCTTTCCCTGCAAAAGTTTTGGTGAATGTATTATCGCGCTTTTTGCAGGCGGAAGTTTTTTGGTGCCAAGAGGAACCAAAAAACATGGGGGCTTGGTCATTTATTGAGCCTTATTTGGAATGGGTTTTGACGCATATTAATGCGCAATATTCACGTGCTCGTTATGCAGGACGTCCTGCGAGTGCGTCACCGGCCTCTGGGTTAATGGTGAAACACCTTGAACAACTGGCTGCGTTTCTTAAAGACGCGTTAGGTTCTTAATTTATTACTACTCTGATGTATGGAAAAATATTATGACTACTGAAATTCGTGTTCCTACTTTGGGCGAATCGGTTACCGAAGCAACGGTTGGCAAATGGTTTAAAAAACTTGGCGAAGCTGTCGCTATGGATGAGCCTTTGGTTGAATTAGAAACTGATAAGGTAACCGTTGAAGTTCCTTCTCCTGTTGCTGGGAAATTATCTGAAATCATTGCAAAAGAAGGCGATACGGTTGAAGTAAATGCTCTTTTAGGAGTGGTGAAAGCTGGAGAAGCTGGTATCTCCCAATCACTTTCACCTTCTGCTACACTTGTTCCAGCGGCTTCATCTGAATCGGAGAAGCCTGCTTTGAGCAGTGCAATGCCTCCTTCTCCTTCAGCAGCAAAATTGATGGCTGAAAATAATGTTGCAAAAAGCGATATTTCAGGTTCTGGAAAACGTGGACAAATTCTTAAAGAAGATGTTCTTGGTGGATTAAAACAAAGTACAAATACTCCTACACCCTCTTCTTCTGCGACGAGTTCTTCGGCAACTCCTGTCCAAGAAACACGTGAAGAGCGGGTTCGTATGACGAAATTGCGTCAAACAATTGCTCGCCGTCTTAAAGATGCACAAAATGTAGCAGCAATGTTAACCACATTTAATGAGGTTGATATGTCAGCGGTGATGGATTTGCGCAAGCGTTATAAGGATCTTTTTGAAAAGAAACATGGTGTTAAGCTTGGTTTTATGGGTTTTTTTACCAAGGCTGTTTGTCATGCATTAAAAGAACTTCCTGCTGTTAATGCAGAGATTGATGGGACAGATATTGTTTACAAAAACTATGTCAATGTTGGAATTGCTGTTGGAACGGATAAAGGGCTTGTTGTTCCAGTGGTGCGAGATGCAGAACAAATGTCATTGGCAGAGATTGAAAAAGAGATTGGTCGTTTGGGGCGTCTTGCGCGTGATGGAAAATTAGCCGTTTCTGATATGCAGGGCGGAACTTTTACCATTACCAATGGTGGTGTGTATGGATCGTTGATGTCAACACCGATTTTGAATGCACCACAATCTGGTATTTTGGGAATGCATGCGATTAAAGAGCGAGCAATGGTTGTTGAGGGTCAAGTTGTGATCCGCCCCATGATGTATTTAGCGCTTTCTTATGATCACCGTATTGTGGATGGGCAAGAAGCTGTGACTTTCCTTGTGCGTGTTAAGGAAAGCTTAGAAGATCCGGAACGCCTTGTTCTTGATTTGTAAAATACAGTTTTCAGGATGAAAGGAGAAACGGATGTCTTATGATGTGGCTGTTATCGGAGCGGGTCCAGGTGGTTATGTAGCAGCAATAAAAGCGGCGCAACTGGGACTTAAAGTAGCAATTATTGAAAAGCGTACAACATTAGGAGGAACATGTCTCAACGTTGGTTGTATTCCTTCTAAAGCGTTGTTGCATGCTTCAGAAGTGTTTTCTGAAACCCAGCATGGTTTTGAAACGCTTGGTATTTCTATTGGTAAATCTAAGCTTAATCTTGAACAAATGATGGTTCATAAGAAAGCTGTGGTGACAGCCAATACGAGTGGTGTTTCTTTTTTGATGAAAAAAAATAAAGTTGATACTTTTTTTGGGACAGCCAAAATTTTGAGTGCGGGTCATGTGGAAGTTGTTGCCAGAGATGGTAATAAACAAACAATTGAGACAAAAAATATTATTATTGCTACCGGTTCAGAGAGTTCAGGCATTCCAGGGGTGAATGTTGAAATTGATGAAAAGACTATTGTTTCTTCTACGGGAGCTCTTTCACTTGAAAAAGTACCAACGCATATGATTGTAGTAGGTGCTGGTGTCATTGGTTCAGAACTTGGATCAGTTTGGAGCCGTTTAGGTGCTAAGGTGACCATTATTGAGTATCTTAATAAAGTTTTGGGCTCAATGGATGGTGAAGTTTCACGGCAATTTCAGAAATTAATGGAAAAACAGGGGATTGAATATAAAACGGGTGCAAAGGTAACAGCTGTTACACAATCTGGCTCAACGGTTCAGGTGAGCTTTGAATCTGTCAAAGGTGGTGAATCTGAAACTTTAGAGGCTGATGTTGTGCTTATTGCTACTGGACGTTCTCCTTATACAGAGGGGCTTGGATTACAAGAGGCTGGTGTTCAGTTAGATGAACGCGGATTTATTGCAATTGATGCTCATTGGCAGACGAATGTTCCAGGAGTTTATGCGATTGGTGATGTCGTAAAAGGGCCAATGCTAGCACATAAAGCAGAGGAAGAAGGCGTTGCTGTGGCAGAAATTTTGGCAGGTCAAAAAGGGCATGTTAATTTTGATGTTATTCCTAGTGTTGTTTATACACAGCCGGAAATTGCGAGTGTAGGAAGGACAGAAGAAGAGCTAAAAACTGCTGGTATTGAATATAATGTTGGCAAATTTCCTTTTATGGCCAATGGTCGTGCACGTGCAATGCAAAAGAGTGATGGGTTCGTTAAAATCCTTTCTGATAAAAAAACAGATCGGGTATTAGGGGGGCATATTCTTGGATTTGGTGCTGGTGAAATGATCCATGAAATTGCAGTTTTAATGGAATTTGGAGGTTCATCAGAAGATCTGGGACGTTGTTGCCATGCACATCCTACCTTATCAGAAGCCGTGCGTGAGGCAGCTTTGGCAACATTTGCTAAACCACTTCATATTTAAAAAGCTTTTAAAAAGTACATTTTAAAAGGCACATGAGGCAGAAAATATTAGTGAAGCATGCAACAACATTTTAAAACTTTAAAAAAATATAACCAATTGTATTGAAATATTCCATTTGTTGTATGCTTTTCGATAATTACTGTTTTAGATATCTGTTGTGCAGTTTTGATTGATTATTCTGTTGTGCACTATCGTTTAGAGCGGTGGTGTTTAGTCTATGTAAAGTTTTATATATGGGGTAGTTTTTATACTGTTATAAAATATTTAAGATAGGATTCTGAGCCTATCTGCGTGCTTTGTGTTAAGAAAACATCTCTCAAAGTGCCCAAATCTACTTCGCGAGGGTGTTCGTGAATGGTATAGCTGTAAAAGTTCCTCTTGAAATATATGAAATTCATTCAAACTGTTATAAGACCTATTGTGCACCATCATCTTTATGTTTAGTAAAAGTACACGCTGGCATTATAATACACTTTTTCAGTTCTCAATATTGCTAAAGCTCTTTATTATTGAGAGTTTTCATAAGAGAATTTTTATTCTGTTCTTTTATCATTTTACCTCACACGCTCGTTTTGTTTGTGATGTGCAGACAAAAGATTTTAATTACTTCAATGTGAGAGAGTTTGTGATTAAGAGAATTTTACAGTATTCAGCGTTATGAATCAAGTTGAAAATAATGATTTATTGTTATAAATCAAAGCGTTATATATGAAGAGGGAAGTCAAAAGGAATTCACTCAAAGAAATTGAATTGTTTAATGATTGGTGTAGGTTAAGGATCTTTGTCATTTAAGATGAAGAGGCGAGGAATTGAATATTCTACAAAATACCGCTCTTCTTTAAAAGAGCGGTATTTTTATATCTTTTGTTTATGACACTATCTTTTGATGATAATGACAAGTTATACAGTGTGATTAAATTAGTTTTTTCTTCTCTGTTTTTCTTGATCATTGCTCGCTATGTCTTAAAAAGATGCTATGTCTCTTCTTTAGGGTTGTTAAGAAATCGCAATGTTGCCAAAATATAACGAATAGCTAAAATTTTTTTGAAAACCATAATTACACGAGAATATTAAGTTTGTTTTCATTGGGCAGTTTTGTGATAACTTAAAAAATCAAGCATATGCTTTCTATAGGTATTAAAATTGTAATTTTTTATCCTCTTGTTGTTCTCTTATAAAAGTGGGAAGCCCCATATGATCAAGATATTTAAGGAAAGGGTGGGGTGGTAATTCTTCCACATTGACCATAGTTTTAACATCCCATTCACCTGTGGCAATAAGAAGAGCTGTTGCCGCTGCTGGTACGCCAGCCGTATAGGAAATGCCTTGTGCCCCAGTTTCATGAAAAGCTTGTTTGTGATCGGCTATATTATAGATAAAAATTTCTCTCGGTTTTCCATCTTTTTCGCCTTTAATAAGATCTCCAATACAGGTTTTTCCTGTGTAGTCTGGGGCGAGAGAGGAAGGGTTGGGTAAGACGGCCTTTACGACTTTCAAGGGCACGACTTCTTGTCCTTCTGCTGTCTTAATGGGCTGTTCAGATAAGAGACCAAGATTTTTTAGAACCGTAAAAACAGTGATATAACGATCACCAAATCCCATCCAGAAACGGACATTCTCTACATCAAGATTTTTGGAAAGTGAATGAATTTCATCATGTCCTGTCATATAGGCTTTTTGTTTTCCCACAACGGGAAGATCCCATTCATGGCTGATTTCAAACATTTTATTGGAAGTCCATTTTTTATTTTGCCATGACCATACTTGTCCTGTAAATTCACGGAAGTTAATTTCTGGATCAAAATTTGTAGCAAACCAACGTCCATGATTTCCGGCATTAATATCAATAATATCAATATCTGTGATTTTATCAAAATAATCATCGCGCGCTAATGCTGCATAAGCATTCACTACACCTGGGTCAAAACCTGCTCCTAAAATAGCGGTTATACCAGCTTTTTCACATTCTGGACGCCGAGGCCATTCATAATTGCCATACCAAGGAGGTGTTTCACAAATTTTCAATGGGTCTTCATGAATTGCGGTATCGATATAAGCGCATTTGGTTTCAATACAAGCTGAAAGAACAGACATATTAAGAAAGGCAGAACCAACATTAATGACAATTTCGCATTTGGTTTTTTGGATGAGCTTTATAGTTTCTTCTACATTCATGGCATTGAGCGAATGGCTTTTGAGAACACCTTGCTCTTTCATTGTGTTTTTTTCTTTAATAGAAGCAATGATGGCTTCACATTTTTTGAGTGTTCGTGACGCAATATGAATTTCACCAAGAATATCATTGTTTTGAGCACATTTGTGTGCAACAACTTGTGCAACACCTCCGGCACCAATAATGAGAACATTTTTTTTCATTGTAGGTCCATCTCCCTTTTTAATACTGTTGTATGACGTTTTTTATGGTTTATCTTTATGAAAGGCTTTCCTGATAGTCGTTATAGCTGAATTGGCGTTGAAGTGTTAATGTACCATCGCACTCTTTGAGAACAATAGCAGGCATTGTAACGCCATTAAACCAGTTTTTCTTAACCATTGTATAACCTGCTGCATCCTGAAAAGACAGTCTATCGCCTATTTTAAGAGGTTTTTGAAATTGAAATGTTCCAAAAATATCGCCGGCAAGACAAGATTTTCCACAAATCATAATTTCGTGTGGTCCTTGATTAGGTTCTAATTTAGCATTTTCACGATAAATGAGAAGATCGAGCATATGTGCTTCAATTGAGCTATCAACGATGGCTAGATTCTTTTCATTATACAATGTGTCAAGAACACTGACTTCTAATGTGGTGCTTTTGGTAATAGCAGCTTCTCCTGGTTCTAGAAAAAGAGTGACACCATGAGTTTTAGAAAATTGTTTTAAGCGTTTTGCGAAAGCTTCTAGAGGATAATTTTCAGCCGTAAAATGGATTCCGCCGCCAAGGCTTATCCAGTCAACAGCAGAAAAAAGTTCTGCAAATTTTTCTTCCATATACCCAAGCATTTGGTTAAAAAGATTAAAGTCAGCATTTTCACAATTGTTATGGATCATCAATCCGTTGATAAGAGGCAGAACTTCTTTGATAGCGCTTTGGTTTGTTTCTCCTAAGCGGCTAAAAGGGCGTGAGGGGTTGGCAAGATCAAAATTTGATGCGCTCATTCCTGGGTTTAACCTTAAACCTCTTTGAATGGTTTTTGTTGCATCAGAAAAGCGTTGAAGCTGTTGGATGGAATTAAAGATGATTTTATCTGCATAACCACAGGCTTCATCAATTTCATCATCTGCCCAAGCCACTGAATACGCATGGGTTTCTTTGCCAAATTTTTCTCTTCCTAAACGTAGTTCATAAAGGGATGATGATGTGGTTCCATCCATGAACTCAGACATTAAATCAAAAACACTCCATGTGGCAAAACATTTTAAAGCAAGTAAAATTTTAGCTCCGGACATTTCCCGTAAAAGAGAAATTGTTTGCATGTTTTTGATGAGTTTCGATTTGTCTATAAGATAATAGGGGGTTTTTATCATCATTTATTCATTCTTTTTTGAAGGATCTTATTGCCAAGATCGACGTTTAGTACAAAGAGTAACAGAATGTCTCAAGAAAAAAGAATCTTAAGAAAAGAATCTGTTTCTGTCTAGCAAGAGAAAGGCTTTCTGTAATTACTGTTGTTTATTATGTTGAGTTTTTTGTTATGAGTATGAAAAAAAAATTATATTATGCTTTAGCTTTTGTATTTGTTAGCAGTTTTTTCATTATAACAACCACTCTTGTTAATTGGGGGCAAAATAGAAGTGACGCTAAAGCCAAACTGGTTACTCAGACTTCTGTCCAAGATAGTTCGGTGCCTCTGATTTTTACGGGGCGTAGAGAACTTAATGGTTTCAAAGGTTATCGTCATTATCGGCGTGGTTATCGTAAATACAGTGATAATTGGTGGTATCCTGAAGTGGCATTTGTTACATCACCGCACTTAAGCACAAAAGGCGCATCATTAAAAGTTGTACCAGATGCTAAAAAAGTGTTTTTAACGTCTTCTTCGGAAAAATTAGAAAAAAAAGAGCCATGGATGCTTAAACAACATATTGAATCTTGCCTTGCGCGTTATCGCTCTTATAATAAAAATGATAATAGTTTTCAGCCTTTTCATGGGGGGCGTAGGCAGTGTTTATCACGCTTTTTTAAAGGATAGAAATTAAATAAAATTTTAATTGCTTCTTGTCGTGAGCGGTATTGTTCTTACAATAAAGAGAAGACTTGTGTGGTGCGCAGTATTTTCATGCAAGCATTGTTTTTTTAAAAATTTTAAATGCTTTTAAGTTTTATTAAATCTTATTATCATTAAGTGTGGAATGGGGGGTGAGAATATAAGTTTTTGTTTTGTCGATGACAAAATATTAAGGTAAAATGGAGTTTAAAGAATGACAACACGGGAAGCAATGTTGGTATTGCTCGTTTTGCTTCCCTTTGGTGGAAGTGCTGTCATTGGCTTTTTTCGTTCGACAGCAAAAAATAATGAAGCGTGGTTTGCTGGGGTTGTCGCACTTTTCTGTCTTATTTTTACAATAATGCTTTATCCGGAAGTTCGCGGAAACCACATAGTGCGTTTAGATATTTCTTGGCTTCCAGAATGGGGAAGCGATTTGATTCTCCGCATAGATGGTTTGTCGTGGCTTTTTTGCTTGCTTATTACAGGGATTGGGCTGCTTGTTGTCATTTATTCACGTTATTACATAGATCCAGCGGATTCTGTACCGCGTTTTTTTTCCTTTTTTTTGGCCTTTATGGGATCAATGATAGGAATAGTTTTATCAGGTAATCTCATCTTTTTGGTTGTTTTCTGGGAACTTACCAGTATTTTTTCTTTTTTGCTGATCGGCTATTGGTACCATAATGCAAGTGCGCGTGAGGGTGCGCGTATGGCTCTAACGATCACAGGTTTTGGCGGCTTTGCTCTTTTTATTGGAGTTTTATTGATTGGGTATACTGTTGGCAGTTTTGATTTGGATAAGGTGCTACAGTCTGGAGATATGATCCGGTCAAGTTCTCTTTATAGTCCTATCCTTATTTGTATTTTATTGGGAGGGTTAACAAAAAGCGCGCAATTTCCCTTTCATTTTTGGCTACCTAACGCGATGGCTGCTCCAACTCCCGTATCGGCTTATTTGCATTCGGCAACAATGGTAAAAGCGGGATTGTTTTTGCTTGTTCGTTTATGGCCTGTGCTCTCTGGAACAGAATCTTGGTTTTGGCTGGTTGGCTTTTCAGGACTCTCAACTCTTCTTCTAGGTGCCTATTTTTCCATGTTTCAGCAAGACTTGAAAGGACTGCTTGCTTACTCGACTATTAGTCATCTTGGATTAATTACAACACTTTTAAGTCTTGGTAGTCCACTTGCATGTGTTGCGGCGATCTTTCATATGGCCAATCATGCTACTTTTAAAGCTTCTTTATTTATGGCTGCTGGCATTATTGATCACGAGACGGGAACACGTGATATGCGTAAACTGTCAGGGCTTTATCGTTCTATGCCTATCACAGCAACTCTTGCTTTAGTTGCGAGTGCAGCGATGGCTGGGGTTCCTTTGTTGAATGGTTTTTTATCGAAAGAGATGTTTTTTGCTGAAGCTGTTGAAACGCATATGGAATCATGGCTCGATTGGATTGCGCCTTATGTGGCAACGCTAGCTAGTCTGTTTAGTGTGACCTATTCTATACGCTTTATTCATGGCGTTTTTTTAGGACCAAAGCCTGACAATTTACCCAAGACTCCCCATGAACCACCGCATTTCATGCGTTTGCCAATGGAGCTTTTGGTGTTTATTTGTTTAGCGGTTGGTATTTTTCCTAATTTAACAATAGGACCTATTTTAGATAATGCGGTCGTGTCTGTTTTAGGACCAATGACAATTCCTTATAGTTTGGCTGTTTGGCATGGGTTTAACACTCCATTAGTGATGAGCTTTGTTGCATTATTAGGGGGCGGATTGCTCTATGCTGTTGGGCATCGTTATTTTTTATCCTGTGATGATGGGGCTCCTTTTTTCCGTCACTTAAAAGGACCGCGTATTTTTGAACGCATTCTCGTAATTATTTCTTGGAAATGGGCCCGTGCGGTGGAGTCTGCTTTGTCAACACGCCGTTTGCAGATCCAATTGCATTGGATTTTTTGGGTCTGTTTTGCCTTTGTTGGTCTTTTACTTTGGTGCGATGGTTTCATTCCAGTGGGGACATTACCGCTTTTTCCACTTGATATTCCTTTTCTCGCTCTTTGGCTGGTTGGCGGATTATGTGCGCTTTTAGTTGCTTGGCGAGCAAAGTTTCATCGTCTTGCTTCACTTATGCTTTTAGGGGGAGCTGGTTTGATGACTTGTGCAACCTTTTTATGGCTTTCTGCTCCTGATTTAGCAATAACACAATTGGTTGTTGAGGTTGTTACAGTCGTTTTATTATTGCTTGGTTTACGGTGGTTGCCTAAACGTTTGCATGACCCTGGGCCAGCTGCTGTTCATTTTTGGGTTCGCTTGCGTCGTTTCCGTGATTTCATCATATCCCTTGTAGGAGGTGCTGGTGTGGCATGGCTTTCTTTTGCAGTGATGACACGTCCCCAAGGTACAACGATTTCTGATTTTTTTCTAACGCATACTTACTCAGATGCTGGTGGTCGCAATGTTGTGAATGTGTTATTGGTTGATTTCCGTGGTTTTGATACTATGGGAGAAATTGTGGTTTTGGGTGTTGTTTCCCTTACTGTTTTTGCACTCTTACGACGTTTTCGTCCTGCGCCTGAGAGTATTGATGCGCCTTTTCAACAACGTATCCAGAAAGCCTTTGATATAGCACAGCCTAATCGAAATGTGGGAGATACAGTATTGAATTATTTAGCTGTTCCTGCTGTTATTATGGGTTGGCTCTTTCCAATTATTATCGCTTTTGCTATTTATTTATTCATGCGAGGGCATGATCTGCCAGGAGGTGGATTTGTCGGTGGTATTACTTTGGCTATAGGATTTATTTTACAATATCTTGCACGCGATATTCGGTGGGTGGAAACGCATTTGAGAGTTTTACCTTTGCGTTGGATAGGCTTTGGTTTATTATTGTCAGTCGTAACGGGGATGGGCTCTTGGTTTTTTGGATATCCTTTTTTAACATCCTTTTTTCGATATATTCATCTTCCGTTAATTGGGAAAGTTCCCATGGCATCTGCTTTTTTGTTTGATTTTGGTGTGCTTTCTCTTGTGTTAGGAGCAACTGTTCTCATTTTAATTGCACTTGCACATCAGTCAATTCGGAGTTACCGAATCGGTAAGAAACCTATTTTAAAAGAGAAGGAAAATTAATGGAAATTGTTCTTTCTTTGGGTATCGGTGTTTTTGTCGGATCAGGTATTTGGCTTGTTTTGCGTCCACGTACTTTTCAAGTCATTCTTGGTTTGTCCTTGATCTCCTATGGTGTTAATCTTTTTATATTTTCAATGAGTAGACCGCGTAGTAATGCTGCTCCAATTGTTGATCCTACCACTGTTATTAATCCAGCTAATTATGTCGATCCTCTTCCACAAGCCTTGGTTTTAACTGCGATTGTGATTGGTTTTGCAACAACAGCTTTATTTTTAGTTATCTTGTTGGTTTCACGTGGTTTAACGGGTTCTGATCACGTTGATGGACGTGAGGTGCAATAATGGAAATAGGAGTACATCATCTCCTTATTTTGCCTATTCTTTTGCCGTTAATCACTGGAGCACTTCTTCTTTTTTATGATGAACGTCGTGCAAGACTTAAATCATTCATCAGTCTTTCTTCTGCGGGACTGTTGGTCGTTACTGCCATTTTATTGATTATACGTACTCTTGAAATAGCACCGGCTTGCGATGTTTATCGACTTGGTAATTGGCCGTCTTCTTTTGGAATTGTTTTAGTCCTTGATCGCTTAAGCGCTATGATGCTTTTACTTTCCAGCTTGTTGGTGACTAGCGTGTTGGTTTTTGCGCGGGCTCATTGGTACAAAGCTGGTTCTCATTTTCAGTCACTAATGCAATTTTTTATGGTGGGGATAAATGGTGCTTTTTTGACTGGCGATTTATTTAATTTATTTGTGTTTTTTGAAGTTATGTTAACGGCTTCCTATGGGCTTGCTTTGCATGGTTCTGGTCAGACACGCGTGCGTGCAGGGTTGCATTATGTTGTGGTTAATCTTGTTGCTTCATTATTTTTTTTAGTTGGTATAGCGCTCATTTATGGAGTCGTTGGTACTCTTAATATGGCCGATTTGGCTGTTAAAATAAAATATATATCTTCTACAGATATTGTTTTGTTCGAAATAGGTGTTGCACTTTTAGGTATTGCTTTTTTGCTTAAAGCGGGTATGTGGCCGCTTAATTTTTGGTTGGTGCCAACTTACAGTGCAGCAGCAGCGCCTGTTGGAGCTTCTTTTGCACTTTTGAGCAAGGTTGGTATTTATATTATTTTACGTTTAACGTTGCTATGGTTTGGTCCTGAAAGTGAATATTTTAACCATTTTGGTCATACGGTTTTGTTTTATGGTGGGCTTGCCACTATGATTGTTGGTTTTATTGGGGTATTGGCGAGCCAAGTTTTGGTGCGTTTGGCAGCTTATAGCGTTCTTGTCTCTTCTGGTACATTGTTGGCTGCGATTGGGATAGGCAATACAGCACTGACAGCAGGCGCACTTTTTTATATTGTTTCTTCAACTTTAGCACTGGGAGCTTTTTTTCTTTTGGTAGAGTTAGTTGAACGCTGTCAAGATGTGGCTGCTAATGTTCTTGCTGTCACAATGGAGGTGTATGGTGACGATGAAGAGGAGGAAGAAGATGAAGTTGGCATCTATTTTCCAGTAACCTTGGCAATTCTTGGAGCTTGTTTTGGTATCTGTGCCATTTTGATTATTGGATTGCCGCCTTTTTCTGGTTTTGTTGCTAAATTTATGATGTTCATGGCAATTTTAAACCACAGTAGAGAGGATTTTTCTGCTTCTCTTCCGGTTTACCAAGATTGGCTTTTTGTAGTTTTTGTCACTCTCTCTGGTTTTGCGGCTTTGATTGCATTGACACGAACGGGTATCCGAACTTTTTGGGTTTCTCTTGAAGGGCGTATTCCTCGTGTGCAAGTGATAGAATTTGCGCCTATTGCCGTTCTCCTTGCTTTGTGTTTTCTTATAACAATTGTAGCCAGTCCTGTTAGTCATTATATGTCTGAAACTGCTAAGACTTTGTATGAACCTCAAAACTATATTGGGAGCGTTTTAACGGATTTTTCTCTCGAAAATAGGGAGATAAGTAAATGAATCGTTTTTGTCCTTCCCCTTTTTTCAGTGGTGTCATTGTCCTTATGTGGCTTATTTTAAATGGTTTTAGTTTAGGGCAATTGCTTTTAGGGATTTTAACCGCTTTGTTTTGTGGTTGGATGATACGGCTTCTGGAGCCGGAGAAGGTTGTTATTAAAAGCTGGAGTGCGGTTTTTCGTCTCGTTTTTCGAGTATTTATAGATTCTATATTCTCAAATGTTTCGGTGGCTTGGTTTGTTTTAACAAAAAGGTCTCGAGAGCAGAAATCTGGTTTTATTGTAGTACCTCTTCTGCTTCATAATCGCACTGCTTTGGCTATTTTAGCATGTATCCTTTCGGCAACCCCTGGAACTGCTTGGGTTGCCTATAATAGTAAAAAGGGTGAACTTTTGCTTCATGTCTTAAATTTAAAAAATGGATATGATTACAAACAGTTGATCAAACAACGGTATGAGCAATTGCTTTTGGAGATTTTTTTATGAATATGGTGATTCTTTATTGGGGGCTTTTCTTTTCACAGTTTTTTTTAAGTTTAGCGGTGATTTTCGCGCTGTTTCGGTTGATTCGTGGTCCACGGGCGCAGGATAGAATTGTTGGTTTGGATGCCCTTTATATAACCACTATTCTTTTGTTTCTTACATTCGATATTCGTTCAGGAACAACCACTTATTTTGTCGCAGCTCTCATTATTGGATTGTTGGGATCTGTCTCAAGCATCGCTTTGGCGAAATTTCTTATGCGGGGGGAGATTATTGAATGAAAGATGATATATCGCTTGTTGTTGCTATTGCTATCACAGTTTTCTTAATATTAGGGTCTGGATTGACATTGATCGCAACGATAGGTTTGGTGCTTTTTTCTAATTTTTATAAGCGTTTGCATATGCTTTCAGTATGTACGAGTTGGGGCGTTGGTAGTATTCTTATTTCTTCATTTCTTTATTCAATATTTGTGGACCATTATTTTGTTTTTCATGAAGTGTTGCTAATGTTTTTTTTATTTTTAACAGCACCGGTAGCTTCTATGTTGCTCTCACATACAGCAGCTTATCGACATCATTCAGAAGAACAGTCAGAAAAACCGCTGGCTCTTTTATTACACCAGACGGAGGAAAAGTTACCCACGTCAGAAGGAAAATCAAGAGATGAGAGCCAGCGCGGTTCTTGAAATGTAAGAACCTTCTTTATTCTGTGCTTTTTTCTTCTACACAGTGGATGGGCTTTTCTTCTTTTGGATCATTAATAAGATCGTAAAATATGGCTTCATTTTTAGTTATCCACCAAATGTATTGACCACCCACATATTTTCCTCCAGAAGCGGCAATTACATTAGAACCAACGATGCGCTTACCGTTCCATTTTAAATCAACAAGCGCAATATTGCCAGCATTATGATAAGTTGCCTCAACATGCTCTTTGCTTGTTCCCATGTCGCATTGATAGGAGACGGTCTCTGTTGTTGGTTCTGGATCATTTGGGACTTCAATGACTAAAGAACTTGCTAATGCATTAATTGAACCGAGGAGGAACACACTTAAAGTAATGAAAAATTGTTTAGTAAAAGAAATTTTTTTCATAATATTTCCCGTGTTATTTAAAATAATAATGTTGACTCATCTTTACATAGGATAGGTTTTTTTTCTTCTGGATCCTGAGCAAGGTCATAAAGCGTGACTTCTTTGTTCTTTTCCCACCAGATGTACTGAGCTCCTGAAAATTTTGCTCCTGTTGCCGCGATGACATTAGCAGCAATGACACGATCACCGTTCCATTTGAAATCAACCAACGAAATATTGTCAGCATTAAGATAAACTGCCTCTACGCGCTCTTTACCTGTTTCAGTATCACACTGATAGGTAATGGTCTCTGTTTTGGGCTCTGGATTGTCTGGTACTTCAATGATTAAAGAACCAGCTAAGCTATTGTTTGAGCTGAAGAGTGATAAACTTAAAGCGGTGAAAAATCCTAAAATGTGCAAAGTTTTTTTCATGATGCTTCCCTATATTCCTAATATTGTGCACAAAGAATAATTTGACTGATACGATGGTGTCTACGGCAGGATTCGAACCTGCGACCCCAGGATTCATACCACTTCGATTTTCACCGCCAGCCTTATCGGCTGTTTGTGGTCTGGACTGTCTCTTCACCTTGAAGCTTTTGCTCTTTAGGTGCTGCCCGTTCAGTCTCTACACCTTTCTCTCATTTGAAAAGAGACTTGGCTCGGGATTGGCATATAGTCGCCCATGAAGCTTTCCCCGAATTTGAGCAGATTCACTTTGAGGATTTCTTCTCAAAGTGCCCAATTTCTTTAGGAATCCTGTGCTCTATCCTACTGAGCTACGCAGACATCATCATGTTAATCTTTAATAGAAGTATAAAAACGAATCAATTATATTCAATATGAATTAACGAATTTCTGTTAATTTTTGTTCCAAAAAGGATAAAACGGCATCTGGTGAAACATTTTTTGCAATAAATGATTGGCCAAGTCCGCGTGTTAAGATGAAAGTCAAATTGTTTTGCGAAACTTTTTTATCTTGGGCAATGAGAGTCATTAAAGTTTCAGCATCTGGTAGACACCCTGGGATATCCTTTAATTGTGTAGGCAATCCTATAGATTTGAAGTGCGCTTCAATGCGTTGTGTAAGCGTGGGGCTTATTAAATTTAATTGAGCAGAAAATTGATGAGCTAGAATCATCCCAATTGCTACACTTTCGCCATGGATTAAACGGTTGGAGTCATAAGCGGTTGCTGTTTCAAGCATGTGTCCAAATGTATGGCCGAGATTTAAGAGTGCGCGCTCTCCTTTCTCATGTTCGTCACGTGCTACAATGGCAGCTTTAAATTGGCATGAGCGAACAATGGCCTCTGTTCGCATAGGGCCATTAGAGAAAATTTTCTGCCCATTTTTTTCAAGCCACTCAAAAAAGTCAGGTTGGTTAATGAGACCGTATTTTACTATTTCTGCGTAGCCAGCGCGAAATTCGCGCGGTGGCAGGGTATCAAGAAGACACGTGTCAGCAATAACGCATTGTGGTTGATAAAAGGCACCAATAAGATTTTTGCCATATTGGCTATTGATTCCCGTTTTTCCACCAACAGAGGAATCAATTTGTGCAAGAAGCGTTGTGGGCATTTGAATGAAGTTCATGCCACGGCGGATTATACTTGCCGCAAATCCTGCTAGATCACCAATGACACCACCGCCAAAAGCAATAACACAGTCGCCTCTTTCTAAGCGTGCAGCAAGAATTTGATCGATGACAACTTGCAGGGTTGAAAATGATTTTGATTGTTCTCCTGCTTCTACAATAATAGGGACAGTATGAATTTTATTTTTTGTTAATTCTGCTTGCAATATCTCCAAATGAAGGGAAGCAACATTTGTATCTGTAACAAGTGCCAAGCGCGTTTGATGAGGATCTTTTTTATTAAGAGCATGTTTAATTTGTGAAGCAGCTTGTGTAATCAGACCCGGACCAATGATGATATCGTAACAGTGTTTGTCCAGTTTAACAGTGACGGTTTTGGTTTGCATGCTGGTTATCCCTATTGTTAATTTCTGTGTATAGGTAGTGCTGTACGGATCGTATAACATTTTGTGCTACGGTATGACGGCTTTCTTTATGACTGTTAATTGTTAAGTTTGCCTTTGCATAGATAGGATAACGCTGTTCCATGAGTTTTTGCATGGTTTCTTTAGGATTGGCTGTTTGAAGCAGGGGACGTGTTGGGTGCTTTGAGACACGTTGCATGAGGATATCAAGATCGACTTTTAGCCATATGGATATACCATTTTGGTGAATGGCTTTTCGGATATTTTCATTTATGTAGGCACCACCACCTGTTGCTAAAACAAGGGGACTTTTTTTCATGAGGTTTAGAATAACACGCTGTTCAAGAGCACGAAATTCGGATTCACCATAAATTTCAAAGAGTTCCGTGATTGTCATTTGTGCAGCTTTTTCAATTTCTTGGTCAGAATCATAAAAAGGTAAACGAAGCATGGTGGCGACGCGTTTTCCGATCACTGATTTGCCTGCCCCCATAAGACCAACAAGGACAAGTGCTCTTTTATCAAGGGACGATAAGAGCTGATTCTTTATTTGTGTTATGGGGACGCGTTTTTGTCGATTGCTTTTCATAACTTTATTTCGGCATTTATCCATCTTAAAGTCAATTCCTGTTAATCTTTGTGAGGCATAATACGAGATAGAATATTTTTGGGTAGGTTATTGTCTTATGCCAACATTGACTAGATTTTTGATGATTCTTTTCATTTTGCTTTCTGTTCTTTTCATTATAATGGGTGCTCTTGTGGTTTGGGTTGAACCAGTAACTGTGGATATGTACATTGATGTTCCCTTGGATTCATGGAATCTTTCTACGGAAGCGAATCAATGAAATGAAAAGTGGTGCTGTGATAGATCATTTTCTTGAGATGATGAGTGCGGAGAGAGGGGCTTCGTCTCATACGCTTGCGGCTTATCAGCATGATTTGCAGTGGGCACAAGACGAATTGTCTTCACACTCTGTTTCGCTTTTTTCAGCACAAAAAGAAGATTTAATTACTCTTTTGTCACTTATGCATACTTTTGGTTTTGCGGCATCGTCGCAAGCGCGCCGTTTATCGACTTTGCGTCAGTTTTATCAATTCCTTTATGCTGAAGGGTTGAGAGCAGATGATCCCTCTCATGATATTGATGCACCTCGTCAGGGGCGTCCTTTGCCCAAAATCATGAGTGAAGATGCAGTGATAAAATTGCTTGATTTTGCGGAGTTAGAAGTCAATCAAGCAGACTATGGGTCTAAAGGTTATTTCCGTGCACTGCGTCTTCAGCTATTGATTGAAATGCTTTATGCAACAGGGTTACGTATTAGTGAGTTGGTGAGTCTGCCGGTTCAGTCTGTTCGAAGGAAGGAATACAGCGTTTTGGTTCGTGGTAAGGGCAAAAAAGAACGAATGGTGCTGTTATCAAAAAAAGCATGCCAAGTTCTTTCACAGTGGTTAAATTTGCGTGATCAGGGAAAGGACGCTACGAGTTCTTATCTTTTTCCTGCGCATTCCGAGACAGGATATATTGCTCGTCAAGTCGTTGCACGAGAGTTGAAAAATCTCGCTAGAAGAGCAGGGATAGGAAGTGATAGCTTTTCTCCCCATGTGTTGCGTCATGCTTTTGCTAGTCATCTTTTGCAAAATGGTGCTGATTTGCGTGCCGTTCAACATTTGTTAGGTCATTCTGATATTGCTACCACTCAGATTTATACCCATGTGTTGGAAGAGGGACTTTATCGTTTAGTCAATGAGCATCATCCACTTGCCGATGAGCAAAAGGCTCGTTAAAGAAAAGGTGATGTTTTTGAAAAAGACTTTATAAAGCAAATTATAAGTGTATAAGTGACACTGAATGAGTTGACACAAATGTATAATTATCTTGATTTTGAAAAACCAGTTGCTGATCTTGATGGGAAAATTCTTGAATTAAAAAAAATTTCTCAGGAAAAAGGCAGTCTTGATATGAGTGACGAGATTGCTCGTCTTGAAACGCGTTCCCAAACAGCGTTGCGCGATATTTATAAAAAATTATCGCCGTGGCAAAAAACACAAGTCGCTCGTCATCCGGATCGTCCCCATTTTATGGACTATTCTAAACGCCTATTGAGTGACGTTACGCCTTTGGCCGGAGATCGCAAGTTTGCTGAAGATGAGGCTATTCAAGCGGGGTTTGCACGCTTTAAAGGTGAGGCCGTTGCTTATATCGGTCAAGAGAAAGGTCACGATACGCAAACACGTTTGCGCTATAATTTTGGTTCTGCGCGTCCAGAAGGCTATCGTAAAGCTGTACGTATTATGGAAATGGCTGACCGCTTTGGTTTGCCACTCCTCACTTTTATTGATACAGCAGGTGCTTATCCTGGGGTAAGCGCTGAAGAACGTGGGCAAGCGGAAGCAATTGCTCAATCAACAGCTACAACTTTGCGTTTGAAAGTTCCTGTGGTTTCCGTTGTTATTGGAGAAGGCGGTTCTGGAGGGGCGATAGCAATCGCGGCTGCCAACAAAGTTTATATGTTGGAGCACGCAATTTACTCTGTTATTTCACCAGAAGGAGCAGCTTCTATCTTATGGCGTGATCCAGCTCGTGCAAAAGATGCTGCAATGAATATGCGTATTACCGCTCAAGATTTGTATCGCTTAAAGATTATTGATGGCATTATTTCGGAACCTTTAGGGGGAGCGCATCGTGGCAAAGAGATTGTCATTGATGCAACGGGTGATGTTATTTCAGAGGCTTTAAAAGCTATGGCTGGAAAAGATGGTCAAGTGCTTAAACAAGAGCGAAGGGAAAAATACCTTCAAATTGGTCGATCTCTAACATAGGTTATTTTTTGTGAGGGGTGTTGGATTGGAGTTTTATTCGATGACATTTAGCAGATTCCTTGCTGTGTGTGTGTTGTTTGTAATGGGACTATTGACAGCATGTGAAGGAAGATTACCAGCCTCTATTCGCGCTAAAGTTGAGCAGCCGTTGCCGCAAGAAATCAAAAATAGAATGGTTCTGTATGATATAGATCCCTATGCACCGATTATGATGCGGTTTTTTAAGGAAGAAAATCTTGCTGAAGTTTGGAAGCAATCTCGTTCAGGACCTTTTATCTTGGTTGCTCGCTATGGCATTTGCAAATGGTCTGGTAAGCTTGGACCTAAATATAAAGAAGGGGATCTTCAGACACCAGAGGGTTTTTATACTATTAGCGCAAACCAAATGAATCCTTATTCAAAATATTATCTCTCTTTTAATATAGGATTTCCTAACCTTTATGATCAGGAAAATGGTCGCACAGGAAGCAATCTTATGGTGCATGGTTCTTGCTTTTCCGCAGGTTGTTATTCTATGAGTGATAAGAACATGGCTCAGATTTATGCGTTTGCACGGGATGCTTTTAAAGGAGGACAAAGAGAGTTTCAGTTGCAGGCTTTTCCTTTCCGCATGACCGAGGATAATATGTCACGTCATAGCAAGAATCCTCATTATCAATTCTGGGTTATGCTTAAGAAAGGTTATGATTTTTTTGAAAAAAATCGTCAACCTCCAACTGTTGAGGTTTATGGAAAACGTTACGTTTTTAATCGCGATATTGATAAAAATTCAGTTTCTCTAATGCAGTGAGTGTTATTGTATTCTACAGCACCGTAAACACTATCACTTAATAATGGTGATACAGGATATGCAAAAACTTTGCACATAAGGTGTTTAAGTGAGTAGTCAATATTTTAAAGCGCAGAGTTTTTTCATAGAGCTTTATGTAAGTAAATCATATGAAGTGGGAAGCCAAGAGGAATTTTCTCAAAGAAGTTGGATTGTTTGCACATCGTTACTGGTATCAATCTTCGTTTTTAGTGAAGAGTAAGTTAACATGAAATGTACCTCTCTTTTTATTTCTTTCAAAGAGTTTTATTCTTTTATGCTGTAAAATATTGTCTTGTCGTGCTGTTATATAAGATACATTCACATATTTTAAAATGCGATATTGCCTCTGTCTGATTTTGGTTTTTTTCTTAACAGGGATTTTGATTTCAATTAGCTTGAGTAAACATAGAGTTGAGCAGAATATTTTAGAACCAAGAATTTGGCCAATCGGTCTGTGAAATGAATCATATGAAGTGGTTTGCAGATGAAGCGCATTTAGAGAGAAAACAATCTGTTTGCAGATTGATGGGTATTAAATTTTTTATCATAACAATTTGATTTATAATGATAATTTAGTGTTGTTCAAGTTAAATTAAAACCCTGAATACCATAAGATTCTCTCATTTCAAAGCCGTTCCATGTTGAATAAATTAAAACCATTTTCTTGCACGTTACAAGCGGGGATAACCGCGTGGGTGAAACTGTGCAAGAAAGACTAAAATGCTTTTTACAAACCGTCTCAAGTACCAAGGGCTTGTTTCAACATTGGGAATTAGCAAAGTGTGTAATGGTGCCGGTTTACTTCTTTAAAAGCATAAAGATGGTGGTGCCAATGAATTTAATATTATATCATTGAAGGGGAGAAAAAATTAAAATTTTATTCCTGGAATGACCAGAGGATTTTCTAAGAGAGCTGTTTTGTCTGCAGTATCTATTGCTGGTTTATTAAAAAAAGCATTGAGGAGCTTTTGTATTGCGTCTTTTTCAACACCATCGGCAATGATGACAAAACGTGTTTGTTTTATTCCTTTTGGCCATGCCGGCAATCTTATGGGAGGATGAAAAAATGTTTGTACGCCATGTAATACAAGTGGGCGATAAGGGTCATCACGCAATGCGATAATTGCTTTAATACGTAATAATTTTGTACCATAACGCTCTTGTAGGAGATCTAAAAAAGCTTCAATTGTGGGGTAATCAACAGGACCCTCACAGTTTAATGAAAAGGTACGAATGGTTTTATGGGGGGTATGATCATGTGGGGTAGTCGTAAGATTTTGTTTAAGTTTTGTATTTTCTACTTTTTCATCCCATAATGTGTTATTTATTAATAGATTTGAACAGAAATCTTTAGAATGGGCGTCAATGATTTGTGCTGTAGGATTCATTGTTTTAAGTGTGCTAAGGAGTGCATCTGAAAGCGTTTGTGGGTCTCTAAGATCTGTTTTGGTGAGAATGATTTTATCAGCAAATATTAATTGTTTATATATTTCAGGATAGCGCTTACATATGGAAAGTGGACTTAATGTATCAAATGTTGCAAGAACAGCATTTATGGACAATGTTTGAATAAACAATGGGTGGCTTAAAAGTATTTGTAAAATAGGGGCGGGATCAGCCATCCCTGTGGTTTCAATGATAATATGATGGAGTTGTTTGATCTGTCCTGCCTGAACGCGATTTATTAAATCAATTAATGTGTCGATGAGATCACTGCGTAAATTACAGCATAAGCAACCATTGGCAAGCTCAATAATTCCTTCTGTCGTTTTTTCAACCAGAAGGTGGTCAATACTGATTTCGCCGAATTCATTGATGATAACAGCACATTCTGTTAGAAGAGGGGCTTGTAGCATACGGTTGAGCAAAGTTGTTTTGCCAGAGCCTAAAAAACCCGTAATAAGCGTGAGAGGGATGCGCTTTATTTTCATGTTAATCATCAATCATAGTTTTGTTTTTAAAAAATATATCTCAGTATGTCTAACCAATTTATAATGATGTCCGTGAGGGATGTAATGGTTAATCCCTCATGAGATCCATTGTACCACTATCTTTACGCTTATAAAGGTAGGTGCACGTGGGTATATTATACACTTTTAGCGTCAATGTTATGATAATTTTTGGTTCTTGAAAGGACTTATAGGAAGGATTTTTATTCCTTGTTTTAATTATTTTATCTACATGTTCATCCACCTTGTGGCGCGCAAGAGACTGGTTTTATTGATTCAACAAATACAGATTTGAAATGAGAGAATCTTACAATACTTGTGGTTTTGACATAAGGTACAAAATAATTAATTATCATTATAAATCAAAGTATTATAATTAATTGTAGATTATGATTTATGGCTTTTTATAGAATGGTTTGCGTGCCTTTTATACGGAATATAGGGTTTTCTTAGTGGTTTTACTGTCATTTTAGGTGTTTGTGGCGTACGAATGAGGTGTACTGATAAAGGATGAGAAAAAGAAGGTGGAGCAGTGATAAAAGGTGAGGTGAGAATAATATTTCCTTGATCATCATATGAATTTGCATGCATTTTTATGGCTTCAGGTGTGCATGTTTGTTGTCTCATATTGTTGGCTTGTGTTATGTTGCTCCCATAAGGTTTTAATGTTGCTAGTGTTAATTGGGGGCTTCCTTGGTGCAAAAATCCTATTTCAAGAAGTTGTGCAGCTTTTTCTTCTCTTTCACTTATGTTGTTAGCACCTAGAATGACAGCAATAATTGTGCGTTTATTGCGGGTGGCTGAGGCAACAAGATTAAAACCAGAGGCACAAATAAAGCCTGTTTTCATACCGTCTATCCCATAAAAACGGCCAATGAGGTTGTTTGAGTTATGTTGGATTTTTCGATTATTACCAAAATCAATGGCTGGAATAGAAAAATAATGAGCATATTGTGGAAATTCTCGACGTATTTGAACGGCTAAAAGAGCAATATCGCGTGCCGTGGAGTAGTTTTGAGGATCTGGTAAACCACTTGCGTTCGCAAAATGGGTGCCAAACATGCCTAAACGTTTAGCTTCGCTATTCATTTTACGTACAAAATCTTTCTGTGAACCCGCAACAGCTTCACTCATGGCAATGGCTAAATCATTGGTAGATTTAACCATGGTGATACTTAAGGCTGTATCAAGTGTGAGTACAGAACCAGCTTTATAGCCTGAACGATATGAGGGAGCTTTTGCGGCGTATTCGCTGATGGTGATATGTTTGTTTGGTGAAACTTCCCCTCGGCTCATGGCACGAAAAATAACATAAGCGGTCATTAATTTTGTCAAGGAAGCAGGATACCAACGCTCAAAAGCTTGATTATGTTTTAAGATTCGCCTCGTTGTAACATCAACAGAAATAAAAGGCTGCGCTAGAGCAACAGCGCTGGATAAACTCAAAATCACAGAAAAAAATAAATTATAGAAGAGACGTCGCATTAATTTAAATCTAGTTCCCTCTTATTCGTTATTTAGAATTGTTTTAATGTAGCACACAAAGCATTTAAGTCTAGGATAGGAAGGAAAGATGGTTAATTGCTGTATCCGTTGTGTCTGTGGGATAAAAACCAATTCTCATTTTTATTTTCCCCTTGAATTTGGTTTGATGACTTAAGTATCTCAAGAAATACTTTTTAAATAATGAAGATTGTACAAGATTTCAGGTTCTTGGAGGGATTGAATTTCTCAGAAAGGAATGAATCTGCATAATCATGCATTTTTCTTGCTCTCCTGTTAGGATAGCCCTTGGCACTTGAGACGGTTCGTAAAAAGCATTTTAATCTTTTCTTGTATCGTTTTATTCACACAGATATCCCCGCTTGTAATGTGTAAGAAAATGATTCTAATTGATTCAACCTAGAATAGATTTGAAATGAGAAAATCTTACGGTATTCAGGGTTCTCATTCAAGTTGAATAACGCTAAAACATCCTTATAAATCAATGAGATGTATGTTATTTAAATGATTTTAAAGAGAGGAAGAATTCTTTTTCAAAAAAATTTACACATTGATCATTTCTTATCATGTACAAGTGTTTTACAATTTTAAATTAGAAAGTTTGAAGTATCTTTCTTATATTTTTGTTCCCTATACTCCGCTCAATATACAAAGTTATGCATTATTCTTATCAATCAGTGCATTGTTTCATGTTGATTTAGTTTTTGAAGTTTCTGAACAGCGTATGGTGGCATAGGAGGAGGGGTAGGGTCTTGAGCTGCTAAGAGAAGCAGTTCATCACACGCTTTTTCAGTTTTTTGGACAAGTTGATCTAGAAAATCACGTTTGCTTAAACCAGCCTCTATCGGGGGAAGAATACGGACACGAATTGTTCCGGGATAGCGGCGAAAATTATTGCGTGGCCAATATAAACCCGCATTGTGTGCAATAGGGACAACTTGAAGTCCTAATTCATTATAGAGCGCGACAATTCCTGACTTATAATCTGGTTCTTGACCGGGTTGTCGGCGTGTTCCTTCGGGAAAAATCAAGATTTGGCGCCCTTGTTTTACTTTCTCTTTTGCTTTTTGTATAATCATTTTTAAGGCTTTGATGGGTGTTGTGCGGTTAATGGGGATAATTTGCGTTTTTGCCATATACCAGCCAAACAATGGAATCCACATCAATTCACGTTTTAAAATGAGAGTGGGATCATCAAAATAGGGAACAAGACTGAAAGTTTCCCAAGCCGATTGATGCTTTGGAGCAATGATGTAGGGTCCTTTGGGAAGATTTTCTAAACCTTCAATCTCATAACTTGTGCCTGCGATGTATTTTTGCAAAAAGAGAGTAACGCGCGCCCATGTTTTAGGGACAATCCATGCCTTTTTGCGGGGCATTAAAAAATAAACGGGAGCGTAAAGAATCATTTGTATGAAAGTTGTTGTATAAAAAGCGAACGTAAAAAGAATAGAACGAAGGATAAGCACTACATTTTCCATTTTATATCTATAAGAAGACTTCGTATATAATATAATTCACGTGAGAAAACATCTTCTTTATATTTTTTCAAGCATCTATTTTTCGGTAACTCATTTTCCGATATTTAAAAACAGAAGGAAAGAGGTTGATGGAATTACAAAAAGATAAACTTTTTATTCCACGGATTTTATCTATTGCGGGAACAGATCCTTCTGGTGGCGCTGGAATGCAGGCGGATTTGAAGGTTTTTTCAGCTATGAAAACTTATGGTATGAGTGTGGTTACAGCTGTTGTTGCACAAAATACTCAGGGTGTGCGTTCTTTTCAGGCATTAGATGCTTCTTTTGTTGCAGATCAAATTGATTCTGTTTTTGAGGATATCCATGTTGATGCCGTTAAAATTGGTATGGTTGCAAATGCTCAGATTGCACAGGTTATTGCAGAACGTCTTGCTTATCATAAAGCGCGTTTCATTGTTTTTGATCCGGTTATGGTTGCAAAAAGTGGTGATGTTCTTTTAAAGTCTGATGCAATTGAAATTATGCGTGATGTTCTTGTGCCGATGTCAACTTTGATCACGCCAAATTTGCCTGAAGCTGCATTGTTATTGGGATGTGAAGTGCAATGGTCTTTAGAGACTATGTATCAATATGCTCCACGACTCTTGGCGCTAGGGTGTCATGCAGTTTTGTTAAAAGGGGGACATTTGAATACGCTTACCAGAAATAGTACAGAAAATTACGATTGTTCTAGTCCAGATCTTTATTGTGATTGTGAAAACCTTGTTATACTTGAAGCCTCTCGTCTTTCAACCACTCATGATCATGGGACAGGGTGTACCATTTCTGCTGCCATTGCAGCTCTGTTACCTACTCAACCTTTGGATTGCGCTGTTAAACAAGCAAAAGATTATTTGCATGGCGCTTTAACTGCCGCAGATGCTTTAAAAGTAGGGAAAGGGCGAGGGTCACTTCATCATTTTTATGCATTATGGAAAGATTAATACAACGGTTGATAGTGAAAAATCTTCACTCTATGAATTTGTTTCGTCATTATATGATGTTTTGGACTTATGACTGATAAATGTTAGCGTATTGTAGCTTAACAGTTATTTTGTATTAAGAAGGATAAGAAAAAATGTTATAATTTGCTTCTTTTATATATTTTTTACGATTAATCTATCCTGTTTCAGAGGCAATTTTGAGTATAAAAAAGAGAGCAAGGAATTGTAAAATCAGGATTTGATAGCAAAAAGAGTAGAGGGAAAGACCTTTTACAAGGCGATATTAAAGCTGGCGGATCCACTATATTCGCTGTTTCTTATATTGGTGGCAAAACAACCATTCAACCGATTGCACAATTTGCAGGGGCGGGGCGTGCAAATTCCCCTTTCACAGAAGCAAAAGGCAAAGAGCGTTCCACTATCACACACAATCAAAATGTCACAGTGCATGTTAATGGGGCGCGTGAACCCATGGCCACTGGTCGTGCGGTTGCCCATGCCATTCAACGGGTACGCGCCAATGCATTGCATGGCGGGACAGAATGAGGGGAGGGAGCCTATGAGAGATCCTTTGATGATGTTAGGTCCGCATCAATTTTATGTGGACTGGCTGAATTTCCAATCCTTTGAAGAAGAGTTTTCCGCCTCATGGGTTTGTATGGAGCGTTTTGGCAAGGCACCCAGTTTGCAATTTACCGGCTATGGCAATGATGCAAAAACCATTCATGGCGTTTGGTTTCCAGAAGAATTTGGTGACCGTGTAGCCATTGATGCTATCACTACAACTATTCGAAGAGCAAAGCCGGTCCAGATGCTTCGTTGGATTAATGATACCACCTATAGTGTCCTTCTCCATGGACCCGTGGTGATCATTACACTCAATAAAGACCATGACTATATCAGTCGCTCTGGTCAATCCCAGCGCATCCGCTATTCCATTACGCTCTTGCCCTTTTTTA
>NZ_JBHIOT010000021.1:0-1894 GCF_042195745.1 Bartonella sp. AP7XZML | reverse complement strand
AGCGGGTTGGGTCTGTTGCGGGGCAGGACAGCGCGAACTATCGCTAGCGACAGAATTTTCAAATTGACTGTACATTGTACATATAACACATTGATAAATAACAAATTTAATGTGTACACTGTACAGTATGTGAAACGTTTTCTTAGCAAAAAGTAATTTTTGCCACTTGACAATGTAGCAACAATATGAATAATCGAATCAGGTGCCTAGAAAACACCTGAAAACAACTAGCGGGTGGGTTGCCGAACCAATCTCTTTTCCGCGCATTAAAGACTTTGACTCGTTGTATGCTACAAGCATATAATGATATTGTCGGGTGTGGTTATGCTATACAATACCCTTTATGGGAAAGGCGTAACGACGGGCTAGTTGCCGTGTTTTCTAGCGCCCGGCATCCTCTTCGGATGTCAATAGAAAACCTTAACAACTAGGAGTTCATTATGAACACTCTTATTAAAATTACAGAACAAACAATTGATCAAGAAACTGTTCAAGCAGTAAATGCACGTGAGTTGCATATGTTTTTGAAGGTCACATCTCGTTTTAACGATTGGATCATTAATCGTATTAAAGAATATGGTTTCCTAGAAAATAAGGACTTTGTGAGTTTTACTAAAAATTTAGTAAAACCTAAAAGCGGTCGTCCAAGTACAGAATACCACATCACATTAGACATGGCGAAAGAGCTCTCAATGGTGGAACGTAACGAGAAAGGACGTCAAGCACGCCGTTACTTTATTGAGTGCGAGAAGAAACTAAAAAGCCAATCTGTTGATTATGATAATGATACACGCTTTGATTTGCCAAGTTATTGGGAAGGTATGAACGCTGGTGAAAAAGTTTTGTATCTTCTGGGTCCAATTCATGTTCGTCTTCTTGATACCTTCAGAGTAGATGAAGAAAACAGAAAATACAAAGCTCTCATTAAAGAAGCAAAACAAGTCTTAGAAAGATCTGTCGTGAAAGCTGCTTAGCTTAAGACACATCTCCCCTCCCCGTTCTCAACAGTGGGGAGGTGGTTGGTTTAGCTACCACTTGCTTTTTTTAAGACTTCACCCATACGTGTTCGCCAATCTTTTCCTTGTTTTTTAAAAGAGGCAATAACATTTGGGTCGAGACGGAGAGTAACCGCTTGTTTAGGAGATTCAACGGATGGACGCCCACGTTTACGGCGCTCTTCTGTTACATACTTAAAAAAAGAGGCTGGTAAAACGTCTTTAGCTGGCTTTAAGCGTGCAAGTTCTTCATCTGTTAGTGATGGGGAATCCACAGCGTCCCAATCTTCTTTTGTGTAGCCACATCCTGTTTCNGGATATCGCTTCATTGCCAAGCTTTGCAAAAACAATAACTGTTGTGCCATCCGCAAAATGTCCAATAGCCTTCATGCGGTTTGAATGTGTTGCATCAATAAGAGCATGTTCCCAGTCAAAGTAAATAACATCAGCAAAATCAAGCTTATGTTTAACAATGTTTAAAGCTCTTTTTGGTTCATCCCACACTATCTTCATATATTTTATGTACACGAAAAATAAAGCTTTGTCAATAATTAAAGTGTACAATAATTCGTATATACCATTCAAAATGGAGCAACTATGAATAAGAAAACGCGTAAGGGTTTATCGGTTCGTGCATTTGCGAAGAAGATGGGTGTTTCACATAATGCGGTGGTTTCTCGTTTTAAGACAGGGAAATTTGATAAGGCTCTTTTTGAAGATGGTTCTGTCAATGAAGCGCTTGCAACAGCTATCTGGAATGAGAATCCAACAAAACGCCCTGCCCCATTTTTAGCGCCTGATGGTCAAGCGCGGACAAAGATCAAACAAGCCTCTACAGATGGAGCCAATGAATACAAGATAAAACTGGAGCGAATGCAAGTTGCGCTAGCAAAAGAAAA
>NZ_JBHIOT010000020.1:0-3803 GCF_042195745.1 Bartonella sp. AP7XZML | reverse complement strand
TCTGCGCATCGCCCTGTCTGATACGGTTGGCAAATCGTTGGCGGAAGAAATCGGTACCGCCAAGGCAGAAGGCAAAATAGATACGGTCACACAGATCGTTGCCCACGCCGGTCTTGGCTGCTTAAAAGGCGCGGTTGCGAGCGGTGCTTGCTCTGCCGGTGCGATTGGCGGGGCTGTGGGCGAAGCCACTGCTATGCTCCAGTTTAAACTGTCGACCAAAAATTTTATACAAAAAGAAATAGCAGCATTGGATGGTCGTGTTCCAACGGCAGAAGAACAAGCGCGTATCAATGCAAAGATTGATGCGCAGTTTGCTGACTTTAGGGATCACACCATTGATGTCGCACGGGCTGCGGGGGGCTTTGCTGCTGCCCTTGCTGGTGGTGATGTCAATACTGGTGCTGATGCCGCAGGTAATGCTGCCGAAAATAATTTTCTTCCTGCGGTAGCAGCTGCTGTAGCGTTCATTGTGTCGCTTACGCCACAAGAGTTGGCAGCTCTGTCTCTTTTTATGGCTGGTGGAGCAACTATTGTTCAATCTCCTAACAATAGAACCGCTATAGCTGATTTCCTTACCTATTGGTTTGCATCGAAAAATTCTGCAGAAGATAGCGAAAAAACAAATCAAAACTCAGAAGAAGAAAAAAATAAAGATTCTCAGAAGGAAAGTAAAAATAAGAAAAAAAACGGAAACAATAAAGAACCACAAAACAATAATGATGGAACGGGTAACATACTTGGACAAGTCAGGAAGCATCATGATAAAAAACGCGATGAGAAAAAACAAGAATTAAAGGATGAAGGATGTAGAACATGCAAAACAGAAATAGTATTCAAAACTAAGACGGATAAGGGGGTAGTAAGATCTCGTGCGGATATTGTTTATATAGAGAATGGTAAAATAAAAATTGGCGAGGTAAAAACGGGGAAGAATTCTAAATTAAGTGAACAACAAAAGATTTTAAAAGAGGCATATAAAGAAGGAAATGCAGAGCCCACAAAAGGCAAATTTACGGAATTTCTTAAAGATAACAAAGAGTTCTTAGAAAAATATCAAAAAGATTTCAAAGATTTTAAAGGAAGTAAGAAAGAATTGGAAAATGAGAATAGAAAATGGATTAAAGAACAATTGAATAATAAGTTAGACAAAACTGACGTTAACGTTTTTCATTATCCAGGACTTTTTGAATGAAAGTGAATAGCGATGCGAACTAAAGACGTGACAGAGATTTTAAAAACGCTTGGCTGGGAACCTTATCGTGCTGAAGATGGTAGTATGTTTGCGCATTATCATCTTCCCGATCGCATTGTAGGCATTAGTTATGATGTTGTAGATTATGGAGAGGATGGGGGAAAATTTCGGCTATCGGCTGATCTTACCACTGCTGCTTATTGCCTTGCTTGGGAATATGCTAGTGGTGAAGTATCACAGGATAAGTATGAAGATACGCTGTTTTCTGCGAAAGAGGATTTCGATGTTACAGCTTCAGATCTCTCAGAAAGCCATGTTAAGGAATCTTTAAATAGGGTTATCGCTTGGGCGAAAGCACAAGATATTGAACAAAAATTACGTGAAAAAGCAGCCAATCATTCTGCTGTTGCAGAAGCATTACTTGGTGATATTGAGGCTTTAAAAAGTTCTAAGTTTACACCCCAATTACATGTACCAGAATTTTCAGATTACAAAACAATAGGGTGGATTGAGCGCCTCATTCTTTTTGCGCAAGCTTATAAAAACGGGGAGTTAGATGACATTTTAGCGCGTAAAAAACCTAAACAGTGGTCGATGAGTCTTACAGCAGCAACTCGCATTTTTAAAATTCAAGGGTGGTTTGCCACAGAGCTTGGGAAAATGTGGTTGGTTTTGCCGGATCGTTTTATTAAGTTAGATTTTGGCTTTGTACATCTCTATGATCAGTACAATATTCATCTCGAAGCTGAAATATCTAATGAAGAGATTTCTTTGGCTTGCTTGTATATTCATTTTTGTGGACAACGTAATCTTGTACGACCTACGGATATTTATCGATCTTTTAATACGATTGGAGGAGAGAATTTTCGTGGGGTTGATAAAGGAATTGATATTTGTGTAGAGATATTGAATGAGCAAGAGTTGACAAAAATCTCTGAGCGGGTGATACAGTGGGCACGTGCCCAAGATTTACAAGCGTCAATAGAAAGCAAAACGCTTATCCAAAAATATAGCTATTATCCAGCTGTGATTTGGCATTTGGCTTGTTTAGCATTGACAGGTCAAATTGATGTCCTAAAATCCTATCAAGATTCTATTGCAGAGGATAAGATTCCTGAGCATTTGCAAAATCTTGATGAAGAACTGGAGGGGTATGTTAATCACGCTGTTGAATTTGCAGAAAGACATCTGAAAATCTTTAATGAGCGAAAAGCCATAGATGATCGTCTTAGTTTGCAAGATTTGTCTTTTCTTAATACAGTTTCTGAAGACTTAAAAAGGATGGGGTGGACAGTTTATCGAGATAAGAACTATGATCGCAATGCTTATTTTGTAAGTAAAGACCTTATCATCAATATAATGTATAACCTTCAAAGTGATGAAGAAGAGCCGATTGTTGTATTTAAGGCTTCCCTTTCAACACTTAGTTTTTCTACTGCTCATAGAGAGATGTTTCCTAGATTGCCCCAATATATAGCTCTCAAAGAGGCAGAAGAATTTTATACAGTTTCTAGTACTGAATTGGATGAAGGTAAACTGAAGCAGATCTGTGCGGATATTTTGTGCTGGGCTGATCGACAAAATGTGAATCAAATCATCTATGATTATGCGGCTTTGTCCCCAGACAGTGAATATGATTTTGCGAAGTTGCACCTTATTGCACTTATTCTTATTGGGGATGTTGAAAAACTCAAATTTTATAAGGAAAGTTTGAAGGATAAAAACTTTTCAGCTTTGATAAGGGAAAACATAGCACATATTATTGATAACGTCCTTGCTCTTGCACGCCGTTATCGGACTGGTTTTCCTAAAAACGCTCCGATTTTGAGCTTGGATCCGCAAACAGCATCTGTTGCTTCTAAAACAACTGCTGTTGAAGCGGCAGAGGAAGTGGATGAAGCGGATGACACTGATGATCGTCTCACCATGGAAAGTGCTCATGCACTTTTAAAAAGCCTAGGCTGGTCAACCGAGAAAATCAATGAGAATGACCATATGGCAAGCTATCAATTGGCTGATCGTGAAGTAGACATTCTTTATAACGACGAAATTGCCAAAGATTACCCACAATTTGATAGCGCTTTTATGATTAGTACTGGCATTCTTTCCACCGCTTGTAAATTCATTGATCCTACCCACACGGAAGATATTCCAGATATACAGCTTAATTTTGAAGCAAAGGGGTTAGAAATCTTTGAACCAGAAGTTACTGCGGATCGCTTAAAGCAAGCACTTGATGACGCGCTAAAATGGGCGGTAACAGACATTGACCTTTCTGAAAGACTTCGCTCTGATTATGGCGCTGCTCCTTGGGAAAAAAGCACCACGTCTGAAGCAAACGATGCACATTATGCTTTACTTCATCTTGGCGCTCTTGCTTTGTTGGGTGATGCTGAAACCTTACAATCTTATCAGAAAAGCTTTACGGCAGGTGATCACCTAGGCTTTGACGAGAGCATCAACAAAACCCACCTTGAACGTGCATTAGCTTTAGCCAAAGAAGTAGCAAAGGTGAAGCAAGTGAGCTACGCTTTGATTGAACGGGTAGCAAAAGATTTTGATGATCACTCAGAGCTTTCTAGCGAGGAATAACCTCGCTCTTGGAAGGAGA